>CAIRWJ010000001.1 GCA_903882245.1 uncultured Microbacteriaceae bacterium
CGAATCGACCGACCGGTTCATTCCTGTTTCTCGGACCGACCGGCGTCGGAAAGACCGAACTCGCCAAGGCGCTCGCCGATTACTTGTTCGACGACGAGAAGGCCCTGATTCGCGTCGACATGAGCGAGTACGGCGAGAAGTTCTCGGTGTCGCGCCTTATCGGTGCGCCCCCTGGTTATGTCGGGTACGAACAGGGTGGTCAGTTGACCGAAGCCGTTCGCCGCCGTCCGTATTCCGTCGTTCTTCTCGACGAGGTCGAAAAGGCTCATCCTGAGGTTTTTGATCTGCTGTTGCAGGTGTTCGATGACGGCCGCCTGACCGACGGTCAAGGGCGAACCGTGGACTTCCGCAACACGATTTTCATCCTCACCTCGAACCTCGGTTCGAACTTCCTCGTCGACCCTGACCTGTCGTGGGAGGACAAGAAGATTGCCGTCAACGAGACGGTTCGACAGGTGTTCAAACCCGAGTTCGTCAATCGTCTGGACGACATCGTGGTGTTTGCGCCGCTCACCAGTGATGACCTGCAACGCATCGTCGACGTCACCGTAGACCGACTCGCCAGCCGTCTCGCTGACCGCCGCCTCACCCTCGGGGTCACGCCCGGCGCGCGCGTGTGGTTATCGGAACGCGGCTACGACCCGATCTACGGCGCCCGTCCGCTTCGCCGACTGATGCAACACGAGATCGATGACCGACTCGCAACCGCCCTGATCGCCGGGAACATTTCCGACGGTGATGCGGTTGTGGTTGATGTGGCGTCCGATGGTGATTCACTCACCGTTTCCCGCAACATTCCCTGACCCACCACTAATCCACAAAGGACGATATGAGCAAGCGAGCAGTTACCGAGTACCCCATCAACGACGCCCTGGCGAATCGCTGGAGCCCCCGCTCCTTCGACCCGACAGTGGTCCTCACCGCAGCCGATTTGGGTTCGGCCTTCGAGGCTGCCCGATGGGCGCCGTCGGCAAACAACCTTCAGCCCTGGCAGTTCATAGTCGGTTATCGCGGTGACGAGACCTTCGGGAAAATCGTCAACGACCTCTCGGGGTTCAACGCGGGGTGGGCGCCAGACGCAAGCGCGCTTGTCGTTACTGTCACGAACACCCGCACTGCGTCCGGTCGAGACAACGCCTATGCGCGATACGACCTCGGACAGTCAGTCGCTCACTTCACGATTCAGGCGACCGCAGATGGCCACATGACCCACCAGATGGGTGGATTCGATATCGACGCGCTCACAATCGCGCTCGGCGTTTCCGAACCGTGGGAGATCGTGTCGCTCATTGCCGTGGGAGCGCTGGGAGACCCAAACAAACTTCCCGAGGATCGGCGCGATGCTGAGACGGGTCCGCGCGAGCGCAAGCCTCTGACCGAGGTCGTGCGCTAACCCGTTGACTTCTCACCGAGATCGGCTCAGCCGAGCAAGGCTTTGTCGAGGAGTGCGAAGAGCGCGGACTTCATGTCGTCGCGGTTCGTGACAGGGAACGTCCACGGGATGGAAACCTCGCGGGTCTCGCCGTTCTTTTCGATAGTGAAGACGCCGGTTGATTCCGTGATGTCGATCAGCATCACGGTCGATTCGAGTTCGGCGCCGGCCAGTTTTTCCGCCATGAAACACATGTGGTCGGCCATCGATGGGTCGTTCATATAATCGCAAACACCGCGCACATCGTTGGGGTCTAAAGCCATGATTCGGGTTCCTTTCGTTGGTCACCAAAACATCGGGCGGTCTTCGTCCTCGTCCGCTCCGCCGATTTCGACGACGACGGGAACGTGGTCGCTCGGTTGTTCGCCCTTGCGTTGATCACGGTCGATGAAGGCGTCAGTGACGTTCGCTGCAAGCTCGGGCGACCCCAAGATGAAGTCGATGCGCAGACCCTCGTTGCGCGGGAAAGACAGGTTTTTGTAGTCCCAATATGTATAACCCTCGGGCACCCGCGGTCGAACGCAATCGGTGAGATTCATCGCCTCGAACTTCGCAAACGATTCTCGCTCGATGGGTGAAATGTGTGTTGACAGGCCGGGGACCATCCGCGGGTCACCGCAGTCCTCGTCGAACGGAGCGATGTTGAAGTCCCCCATGATCGCGAGCTGATCGAACGTCGCCATTTCTGTCGTGGTCGATGTTCGCAGAGCCTCGAGCCATCGCAACTTGTAGTCGAAGTGCGGGTCATCGAGCGAACGCCCGTTCGGGACATACAGGCTCCAGAGACGAACGCCACCAACCGTGACGCCGATTGCGCGAGCCTCGAGTGGCGGGTCATCCCCGTCGTGGTCCTTGGCGAATCCCGGCATCCCGTCAAATCCGAAGGAGACATCCGACATCGGGAGCCTCGACACAAAGGCCACACCGTTCCACTGGGACAACCCGTGGCACTCGATGTCGTAGCCTGCGGCCTCGAGTGCGGCGCGCGGGAACTGGTCGTCACGGCACTTTGTCTCTTGCAACGCGAGCACATCAATGTCGCTCGCCGCCAACCAGTCGACGACGCGGTCAACTCGCGTTCGGATCGAGTTGATGTTCCAGGTTGCAATGCGCACGAGAGTGAGTTTAGGCGTTCGGTAGGCTGGGGGAATGCCCGACGACCGCTCGCATCTCGCGTCCCTCATCAAGGACAATGCAGTTTTTTTCGGCGATTTCACGCTGACGAGCGGCGCACGGGCGACTTATTACATCGACCTTCGCCGAGTCAGCCTCGACCACCGGGTGGCTCCACTGATTGGTGACGTCATGGTCGACCTCATTGCTGACATCCCCGACATCGCCGCGGTGGGTGGACTCACCATGGGCGCTGACCCGATTGCGTCGGCCGTTCTGCATCGGGGTGTCCTGAAGGGCAAAGCCTACGACGCGTTCGTTGTTCGCAAAGAGCCCAAAGACCACGGCCGCGGGAAGCAGGTCGAAGGCCCCGACCTCGAGGGCAAGCGCGTAATCGTCCTCGAAGACACATCAACGACTGGTGGATCACCCCTCGCCGCTGCGGCAGCACTGGAAAAAGTGGGCGCGACTGTCGTCGCCATTGCCGTCGTTGTGGACCGCAACACGGGCGCGAGGGAAGTTATCGAGGCCGCCGGGTACGAATATCGTGCGGCGATTTCACTGAGCGATTTGGGGTTGCCGTCATGACGGACAGGGACAATGACGACTCGCGCGATGACGTCAGCTGGCTCAAAGACGCTTTCGATCGCGCTGTCCAGGGCGACAACGGAACAGCCCCTGATTCCGCTCGGCCGGTAGTCAACCCTTTTACCGGCTTGACCCCGACGCTCGACACTGCAGCCATTGAACCTGTCGTACCGATTGAGCCAACCGGTCCGACAACTCCGATAGTCCCGCAGGAACCGGTCGAGATGCCGTCGACCCGACACGACCTCGACCTCGATTTCGAGACCGACGATATGCCTCCGGTCACGTTGTTTGAGCCGGTGGTTCCGCTAGATCACCCGCTTCCGACCGTAGCGACCGATTACCCGCCGACCGAGACGCTCGACGCGGTTGATTTGCCGGTGACGGCTGTGCCCGAGCCCGTCGTGCCCACGACCACTGTCGTCACGCCGCCGCCGCCGCTTGCTCCGTCGGAGGAAGCGAGCGGAATCGACCTCATCGACGCACTCTTCTCGTCGACCGATACGTCGGCCGCGACGGTTCCGATTTCGGCTTTGCCGTTGAGCCCCCAGCCCGTGACGTCGAAACCCACTCGCGAATCTAAACCCAGTCGCGAATCTAAACCCGCCGACGATGCGAATTTACGCCAGCGTCTGCTGTTAATCGTTGGTGGAATCGTTGTCGTCATCGTTTCGATTGGCGCATTCCTTGCGGGCCAGCTCGTGGCGTCGCCGGCTGCCGCGCCAAC
>CAIRWJ010000002.1 GCA_903882245.1 uncultured Microbacteriaceae bacterium
AATCGGCCGGATTCAAGCCCGCGTGTTCGCACTCGACGGGATGGTTAGCGCCCGAACCTGAGTTTCGTGTCGGTGCTGCCTTTTAGCCTGAGTGATGTTCACCTTGGCCGGAAGGACCACATTGACCCTGTTTGACAACCCCGAAAACATCGCGTGCCCGTCGTGTACCGCGACAAACCCGCTGGAAATCCTTTACGGATTGCCGAGCCACGAGATGCAACTCGCCGAATTTGAGGGCAGTATCGCCCTTGGTGGGTGCATCATTAGCGACGACAACCCGGCGTATCGCTGCCGCGACTGCGGCCACGAATTCGGCGAGGTCTAAGCCGCGAGGCGCTGTTCGAGAGCGTCCGTCAGCAACGCGATCAGCGCGGCCATCTGCACGGACATGCTTTGTTCGAGTTCGCTGTCATCGCCATCGAGGGCTCGAGCCGCGATGCCCGCCTTGGAATCAATGAGGTCAGCGATTCGCGAGTCAATCGTCTGCGCCGCAATGATGCGCCACGCGGTCACCGGCAGTTCCTGACCGATTCGGTGAACGCGGTCGATGGCTTGGGTTTGCTCGGCGCTCGTCCACGACAACTCAGCCAGAACGACGTTGGACGCAACCTGCAGGTTGATACCGACACCCGCGGCGGTGAGCGAACACACAATCACCTTGACATCAGCGTCGTTCATGAAGTCGTCGATCGCTTTGGTTCGTGCATCGGCTGATTGGTTACCGCGAATCGACGTGGTCTTGAATCCGGCTTTGGCGAAGTGCTCTTCGGCGGCATCCATGACGTCGATGTGCTTGGCAAAGAACACGACCTTGCCGACACTGTTCGCGAGGTGCACGGTGTAGTCGGCCGCGAGAGTCGCCTTGGCTTGACCGATACGGCGCACCATGGCAAAGACGTTGTCTTGCGCGGTTGAATTTTTGGATTCCTCGACCTCAGAGTTCGCCACCAGGCGAACGATGTCCTCGTCGATTCCCGAAGGACGATCGCCGCGACCCGCGATGATGCGGTCGTAACGTTCGAGCAAGCGTTTCATCAGAGCCATCTCGGAATCACGAATCGAACGACCGATTTCGTCGTCGAGTTCGACCGGGATGTCGGCGACACGGCGGGCCGGGATGTCCTTGGCGACGTCGGCCTTGCGACGGCGAACGATTCCCATATCGATGACGCACTGGCGTGCCTCGGGGAAGAATCCGGAATCCGCCGGAGTCATCTCGAGCCCCTCGAGCGACGCCATGAGCGCTGTGGTCGGCTTGTCGTCATCGATCCAGCCGAGGAACTTCCAAATCATGCGGAAGTCTTCGACCTCGTTGATGAGAGGCGTTCCCGTCAGCGCAATCATGAGCGGATTGCCATGACGGCCGCGAATTGCGGTGGCGATGCGCTGAACGTTCATCGACCGCTGAGACTCGCGGTTCTTGATGAAGTGCGCTTCGTCGACGACCATGCCGGCGAAACCGAATCGACTTGCCCAACCTGCGTGGCGATCGAGAATGTCGTAGTTGATGATGATGACGTCGGAGAAGGCGTCGAGGTCGTCTCCGTCACCGTGGATAACTGACGCGGCACGATGCGGAATCCAGCGCTCGACTTCGCGTTCCCAGTTTCGCTTGACGACGTTGGGCACGACGACGAGTAACGGGAACGAACCGGTCGCCTCGGCGGCGAGGAGTGCCTGTGCGGTCTTGCCCAGGCCGGGCTCGTCGGCAAGCAGGTAGGAACGGTGACCCGCCTTGGCGGATTCGACGAAACGCGCCTGGTGACGCATAAGGTCGAGGTCGCCGGGGGTCTCGAGCGATTTCGCTTCGGGCAAATCCATGCTGGCGGCCTGACCGCCCTGCTCAAAAGCGCGGAACAGCGGTTCGATGAGCTCCCAGTTCTGAAGGCGACCGGTCACGCGCGGGTTCGGCGCATAGACGGGCGGAAGGAACGGGTTCGCGAGTTCTGCACGCCGGACGCTCTGGGGCAGAACTGATTTGCTCGAATCCTCAGAGGACGCGGCGGGTGAATCGTCGACAATGAGGATGTCATCGATGTCGAGCTCGGCACCGGACGCCAACAGCATGTCGCGCTTGAGTTTCTGGGTCGCCTGCGAAACGGGCGCATTCGGGTCGAGCAGAGCGCCGAGCGACTGGTCGCGCGCGAGAGCCTTCACCATGATCATCGCGAGTCCGTCGAGTCGCTTGTTGATGTCTTCACGTTCCTTTTGCGGAATCGTCTTGTCCTCGTCGATGCGCTGCTTTTCTTCGCGAATGAGGAGCCCTGCTGCGTGGAACTTGGTTCGATTCGACCCGTTCACCTTGCCGTCGCGATTGACCGCGTTCTCGACCTCGCGCACGGCGCGGGCCAGAATCGGAATGATTCCCTCTTCGTCGAGGGGACGACGACGTTTCGAACGAGTGTTCGTCTTGCTTCGGCCAGTCTGGGCCATTGTTCTCCTTGGTCACACACCACCATCGAAGCGGCCGAAGCCCTGAACTGCGAGGGTGGAGAATTGCCCTGAACGTCGCGAAATTGCGGCGGGCATTGAGATAACTTTAGCGCAGAAAACGGGTGGTTCTCGACCGAAACGGAAACCGAACGGCTAGACGCCCCCGCCGCCACCACCACCACCGCCACCGCCCGAGGATCCGCCACCGTCCGAGCCCCCGGCGGACGACGCCGAGGCTGATGACGAAAACGACGACAGTGAACTGCCGAACGACGCCGCGGTGAAGGGCGCGGTGCCGAGGTACCAATTCGGGGAATCGTTCGCGTAGGCGACTTCGAGCACGCGACCCCACGCCTTTTCGCGACCAAGCAAGATTGCCCAGGGCAATACCAGTTCATAGAGGTGAAGTACTGCTCGAGAGTCAGATGTGTCGATGGGTTTGCGCAGAGCGCCCTCTGGTGACTGCAGCACACGAAGGCGGTCGGTCTCGGCGACGCGAATGTACAGATCGAGGCCGGCGATGTGGTCGCGCACCTCGGCGCCCTTGTCGGTGAACGGCGCATTGGACGATAAGAAAAGACTCACCACACCGAGAATGAACCCGCCGAAGAACGTGGAGAGTGCGAACCCAACGCCCCGCCCGTCGGACAGTAGCCCCGCGCTGGTCGCGACGATTGCAACCGTCACGACGATGGACAGCAGTGCAAAAAGCGCGCGCTGTGGCGGAGTTTGGCGCAAACCGAGTTCGATCAGAGTGCGGGTCGCACGAGTCGCAACCGCCAGCACGCGGCTCGTCATTGTGCTGGATGGTTTTGAAATGGTGGCGCGGGCTCCGACGGCGGGATTGTCACCGAGCAAGGCCGAGACGAATTCTCGATCGGCGTCGGCGGGATTCTTGATGAGCCTCACCGCCCACGCCTGCTTACCGAACCCTGGCGGGTCAAATTCTTCTATGACGATGACCCCGCGCACCGCCAAATCGACAACCGCGGCCGCGAAGACCTTTTGCGGTTTGTTGAGGAGCGCGGCGGCAGTGTGAAGCGAGATCCCGGGAGGCGGCCCGTACTCGGCGATGATGGTCGGTCGCCCACGTGCACCACGGCCAACCGTGAATCTGCGAATGAGCGAAAAGGCGAACAGTAAAGCTACTGCGATGGTCGATGCGAGATGCGCCGGCCACATTGGCGACGCCCAATACGAATTGTCCCGCGCGACGAACGTACCCGGCGCAAACTGCACTGCCACAGTCAGTGTCTGATTCGCAGAGAGTGAGGTGTGTGACGCGGTGACGGTCGTCGATGCGCTGTCGAACGCCTCGCACGAGGCCGAGACGCCGGAATAGCCGGCGTAACACGCTGCCTGGCCCGTGAACGCGCCGGCGATCGCCGGATCGAACCGAATCTCCGCCGAGACGCGATCGAACGGTTGCGACCAACCGTCGCCGTTGACATCCCAATAGAACTCTTGAGGCTGATTGGGTCCTTTGATCAAAATCACATTGTGTGCACGGTAAGCGATTTCATACGTCTGA
>CAIRWJ010000003.1 GCA_903882245.1 uncultured Microbacteriaceae bacterium
CTTTGCGCATCACGAGTGCATCAGCGCCAGCCGGCTGGTAATACTGGGCTCGCGTCGCGATGACCGCGAAGCCACGCGAGACGTACAGCGACTGAGCAACAGTGTTGTCATCACGAACCTCGAGCATTATTGCCGACGCCCCCTGGTCGACGGACCACGCGATGAGATTGTCCAACAGTTCGGCACCGACGCCGCGTCCTCGGTGCGACTCGACGACGGCGATGTTCTGAATGTCCGCGACATCGTTACCGGGAAGATACTGGGCGATCGCATATCCGGCGACCTGTCCCTCGGCGTCCGCGACCACGAAACGCGCGTAAGGGCTGTGCAGATCGTCGTCGATTTTCTCCAGCGGCCACGCGTCATCGGGAAAAAGAACCTGCTCGAGCCCATGGATGGTCGTGAGGTCGTCCGGCGTCGCCAATCGAATCATCATCCACTCACCCGCTTTGGTCCGCTGTTGGGCGTTGCGTCGGGGGCGCGAAGGTAGAGCGGGCGCAGGCTCGACAGGTCGTCGCCGCGGTCGAGTCGATTGTGAGCCGCGGTCGCGAGGAGTGCAGCCGATATCAGCTCGGCTCTGACCTCGGGAAACGTGTCGAGGTCAGCATCGTGAGCGAGCGTTGCTTCCGTCGTGAGCTGTGGACCGTCGAGTGCAACACCATCGCGGTAGGCCGTCCACGCCAATTCGTGTCGACGCACATCCGACACCACCGTGCACGCACCTCGACCGACCGCTACCGCGTCATGACTTGGAAGACCATAGATGGGGATCCCGCGACCAACGGCAAAGGCGATGCCCGCCGCTATGCCCACCCGCAGTCCGGTGAACGGTCCGGGTCCAATGCCCGTCACCACGGCGCTTACGTCCACTGGACTCAGCCCGGCATCGGTGAGAACGCGATCGATAAACACTCCAATGTGTTCAGCGTGGCTGCGCGTGTCCGCAGTGGCGGCCTCGGCAATGATTCCGTCGCCAACCAGCGCCACGCTCGTGCCGGCCGAGGTATCAATTGCCAGAATCACGACGCCTCGTTTCGTCCCAGCGCATCCGCCAATTCATTTCCGCGTGGGCCAACGGCGTGCAGGCTCACGGTTCGCGTTTCGTCGTCAGCGCTGTGAGAACGGTCGATGACAATTTCGAGCCACTCATCGACGATGGTGTCCAACATTCCGTGTCCCCATTCGACGACGGAAATGACGTTATCCCAGTCAATGTCGAGGTCTTCGAGCTCGGCGGGGCTTTGCAGGCGGTAGGCGTCGATGTGCACGAACGGCACGCCATCGGCTCGCGGGTGAGTGCGAGCGACGACGAAGGTCGGGCTGGTAACCGTTCCACGGACCTGAAGTTCACGCCCCAGCCCACGCGTGAAGGTCGTTTTGCCGGCGCCCAGCTCGCCGGTAAGGCAGACGACGTCACCGGCGCGCAGTAGCCGAGCCACTCGCGCACCGAATTCGCCCATGTCGGCGGCGGTCGGTATCGACATCACGGGAGGTCGATTCGAGTGACGCGGTTCCCGATTCCCGTCACGATGTCGTAGCTGATGGTGTCGGCCCAATCGGCCCAATCGGACACGCTCGGTGTGCCGACGGTCGAGTCACCCCAGATTCCGACGGGTTCACCCAGATTCACGCGCGCGTCGCCGACGTCCACCACGATTTGGTCCATCGCGATTCGGCCAACAACGGGGTAACGGACGCCAGCAATTTCAACCTGTGCGTGGCCGGTCGCCGCACGCGGAACTCCATCGGCGTACCCAGCGGCAACCAGTGCGACAGTTGTTTCCTTCGGAGCGGTCCACAGAAAGTTATAGGACACTCCATCCCCCGCGGCGATGCGCTTGACGTTGAC
>CAIRWJ010000004.1 GCA_903882245.1 uncultured Microbacteriaceae bacterium
ATCCGCCCCAAAACCGCGGGCCAAAAGAATTACATCGACGCGATTGAACACACGACGATCACTTTTGGAATCGGTCCGGCCGGAACGGGTAAGACTTATCTGGCGATGGCGAAGGCCGTGCAGGCGCTGCAACGCAAAGAAGTGACGCGCATCATTCTCACTCGTCCGGCGGTTGAGGCGGGTGAACGTCTTGGATTTCTACCGGGAACGCTGACCGAGAAAATTGATCCGTACCTTCGGCCTCTGTATGACGCACTGAACGACATGATGGACCCCGAATTGGTGCCAAAGCTTCTCGCGACGGGAGTCGTCGAGGTTGCGCCATTGGCCTACATGCGAGGCCGCACGCTGAACGACTCGTACATCATTCTTGACGAGGCCCAAAATACGACGCCGCAACAGATGAAGATGTTTTTGACGCGTCTCGGGTTCGGCTCGAAGATGATCATCACGGGCGACACCACCCAGGTCGACCTCCCCTCGGAGATCTCGGGTCTGAAGCTCGCGACCGAAATCCTCGACGGCATGGACGACGTGTACGTCGCCGTCCTCACGAGCGCCGATGTCGTTCGCCACACGCTCGTGGGCAAAATTGTCGATGCCTATACTCGCCACGAACAGGAACAACACGCCAAAACCGTGGGTCGAAAGCGAGGCGCGAAATGAGCGTCGAAATCGCCAACGAAACGACCGAGGTGATCGACCTCGAGACGATGCGTCGCCTTGCCGCCCACGTCATGACTGAGATGAAGGTTCACCCCGAGGCCGAACTCGCCGTGGTGTTCGTCGACGAAGACGCAATCACGAAATTGCACGTCGAATGGATGGACGAAACCGGACCCACTGACGTTCTGTCTTTCCCCATGGACGAACTTCGCCCCGGCGACGACGACAAGCCGTCCGACCCCGGATTGTTGGGTGACGTCGTGATTTGTCCAACAATCGCCGCTCAGCAGGCCATCGCGGCCAAGCACTCAACCGATGACGAGATTAGGTGGCTCTTGTCGCACGGAATCCTTCACCTCTTGGGTTTTGATCATGCGGCGCCCGCCGAGGAACGAATCATGTTCGCTCTTCAACGCCAGTTGGTTGACTCGTTTGCCGATACCGAGCGCTCGTGACCGGATGGTTCGCGGTAATCGCCGTGGTGCTGATTACATTCGGCGGACTCTGTGCGGCGATTGACGCCGCCTACCAGTCGTTGTCTCGGAACGACGTCGCCAACTTGGGGGACGGGTCGTCCGCGCGCGTTTTTGACGCGATCGCCGCCGACGTTCCGGCACACCTCAATGCCGTGAATTTCGTTCGGGTGCTGTGCGAGACATTTGCCGCGATTCTTGTGGCGCTGTCATTCGTGAGCCTGGGATACGACCTCACACAATCTCTTATCGCCTCTGCAATCGCAATGACCGCTATCACGTTCGTTCTGGTCGGATCGAGTCCCCGCAGTGTTGGACGTGCACATCCGATGAGAATCGTTCGCGCGACGGGTGGACTCGTTCGCACCATCCGACTGCTGCTTGGCCCGCTCACGATTGCACTGGTCGGTATCGGTAACGCGGTGACGCCGGGACGTGCGCGCACGACGATTAACACCGAGCGACAGCTGCTCTCGATGGTCGATGAAGCGACCGAGTCGGACGCAATCGAAGAAGAAGACCGCGACCTGATTCGGTCTATTTTCGATTTCGGTGACACGATCCTCCGCGAAGTCATGATTGCTCGAACCGAGATGGCCGCGCTCGACTCGACCATCACGGTCGACGAAGCGCTGGGAATGTTCCTCGCGGAAGGGTATTCCCGCATGCCGGTCGTCGGCGTCGATAACGACGACGTACTGGGCATCGCTCACATCAAAGACACCGCGCGGTTCGTTCGCGCAAACCCCGCCAAGGCCAAAAAGGCGCTCATCACGGAATTGGTTCGCCCTGCACTGTTCTTGCCCGAGGTGAAAATGGCGGACGAGGCACTGAGAGTGCTTCAAGCCGAAGCAAACCACATGGCGCTCGTCGTCGACGAATACGGCGGAATCGCTGGACTGGTGACCATGGAGGACCTCATCGAAGAGGTTCTCGGCGAAATCTCGGACGAATACGACGATGACGAGGTTGAAATCGTCGACCTCGGTGACGGGTCATCACGAGTCAGTGCGTCGACGAATATTGATGACCTCGCCGAGCACCTCGACATTCCCATCGACGAGGATGACGTGGACACCGTCGGCGGCTTGTTCGTGAAGAATTTTGGGCGATTCCCCGAGACGGGTGACATCGTCGAGGTGGACGGCCTGCAACTCATCGCCGACCGCGTTGAACGTCGTCGCAAGCGACTCATTTCGGTTCTGGTGCGAATCGTGGACGTCCCGTGACCTCGCGCAGCGGGTTTATCTCGTTCGTCGGCCGACCGAACGTGGGCAAGTCGACGCTCATGAACGCCCTCATCGGCGAAAAGATCGCGATCACGTCGTCGAAACCACAGACCACCCGCAAAACAATTCGCGGGATTGTCACGCGTGACGATGGACAACTCATCATCGTGGACACGCCAGGGCTGCATCGACCGCGAACGCTTCTGGGTGAACGTCTCAACGCACTCGTCGAAACGACCCTCGGTGACGTCGACGTTATCGGCATGTGCCTTCCGGCCGACGAATCCATCGGAAAGGGCGACCTGTTCATTCTCGAACAACTCACGCGTTACCCCCGCGCCAAGGTCGTCGCGATTGTCACCAAGACCGATCGAGTATCGTCGACCGCTGTTCTCAACAAGTTGGCCGAAGTGGGGGAGTTGCGCAATTGGACGCTCGTCGTTCCGCTCAGTGCGGTGAGCGCTGATGGGCTCGACGAATTCTTCGACGCCATCATCCCGATCATGCCCGAGTCGCTTCACCTGTATCCGGACGATTCGGTGTCCGACGAGTCGGTCGAGAACCGAATCCCCGAAATCGTGCGCGAGGCGGTGCTCGAGGAACTGAGCGACGAACTTCCGCACTCATTGGCCGTGACTCTCATGGACATCGTGCGCGAGAACGGTCGAACCAAGGTGTTCGTCACACTCATCGTCGAACGTGACAGTCAGAAGGGCATCATCATCGGTCATCGCGGTTCGATGCTGCGGCTGATTGGCGAACGTTCGCGTCCCCAGATCGAGGCCCTGCTGGGAACGAAAATCTATCTCGACTTGCACGTCACGATCGCCAAGGACTGGCAACGCGACCCGAAA
>CAIRWJ010000005.1 GCA_903882245.1 uncultured Microbacteriaceae bacterium
CCCGAACTGGGTGAAATGCTCCTGTCCGACCCGCGCCTTCAGCGACTCGCTCCCGTGAAGGTTGATGACCTGTCAGTGCTCTACGGCGCATCACGGTTGCGCGTCGAAACAGCGCTCGTCGAAAATCGCTACACCGTCGTCGCACCGGCGGCGGAACCCGTCATTGTCGAACCCAGCGCCCCAACGTCGTTGTTGGAACTTGCGCAACATCTATTCGAGACGGGGCTTGGATCGACGCACCTCGAACGCGCGCTCATCACGGCGGGCAAGACTCGAACCAAAGTCACCCTGCTCGTTGAAACGAGCTCGGGGAACAAAACAATCACCCTCGAACCTCGTCACGTGGCAAATGGACGCGTCCGAGGGCTCGACACCGTCGCCGACGTCGAACGGACACTTCCCATCTCCGCCATCATCGAACTTCTAGCAGTCGGAGAGTAAGGCGTGAACGGTCCCCTCATTGTCCAAAGCGATAGAACGGTGTTGCTCGAGGTTGGTCATGAACAGGCAACAGACGCGCGTCATGCGTTGGCGGTCTTCGCCGAATTGGAACGCGCGCCAGAACACATTCACACCTATCGAATCACGCGACTTGGGCTGTGGAACGCGCGTGCCGCCGGGCACACCGCCGAGGAAATGCTGGCCACACTCGAAACGTATTCGAAGTTCCCTGTCCCTCAGGTTGTGGCAACCGACATCGCGGACACCGTTTCGCGCTACGGCCGAATAGTCGTCGAGCGCGACGCGGACGGTCTCTATCTGGAAGCACAGTCTCCGCAGGTCCTCGCCGAGGTGGTCCGAACCACCAAGCTCGCACCGTTGCTCGGTGCGGTCACAAGTGAAACCGTCGTTCGGCTCAACGACTGGGCGCGCGGAATCGTCAAACAGGAACTTCTGGGTATCGGCTGGCCCGCCGAGGACCGTGCCGGATTTACCGAGGGAACACCGATGGCCGTCGCCCTCGACAACACCTCATGGGATTTGCGTGGTTACCAGCGTGAAGCCATCGACCTGTTCGATAAGTCGGGTGCGGGTGTCGTCGTTCTCCCCTGTGGCGCCGGCAAAACGGTTGTCGGAATCGGTGCAATGGTCGAGGGGCAATCCTCGACACTTATTCTCGTGACCAACTCGGTGTCGGCTCGCCAATGGCGCGACGAAATCATTGCGCGCACGACGTTGACCGCCGACGAGATTGGCGAATATTCGGGCGAAAAGAAAGAAATCAAGCCCGTGACCATTGCGACGTATCACATCCTCACGGCAAAACGACGCGGATCGTTCGCGCACTTGCCGCTGTTGGACGCGAACAACTGGGGACTCATTATTTATGACGAAGTCCACTTGTTGCCCGCTCCGGTGTTCAAACTGACCGCGGATTTGCAGGCCCGACGTCGTCTCGGATTGACCGCAACTTTGGTGCGCGAAGACGGCAAGGAGGGCGATGTCTTCAGCCTGATCGGCCCCAAGCGTTTTGACGCACCGTGGAAGGAAATCGAAGCGCAAGGGTTCATCGCACCGGCGCGTTGTGTCGAGGTGCGCGTGTTGCTCGAATCTGACGAACGAATGGATTACGCGGTCGCGAACGAGCGGCAACGATTCCGCATCGCGGCAACGAGCCCAGCGAAGCGTCCCATCATCTCGCGGTTGATCGCTCAACACCCCGACGACCAAATCCTCGTCATCGCACAGTATCTCGACCAGATCGACGACGTGTCAGACACGCTCGGGTTACCAACCATCACCGGCGCGACTCCCGTTGACGAGCGCGAAGTGCTCTACGACAAGTTCCGCACCGGCGAGATTCGCGTGTTGCTCGTGTCAAAAGTCGCGAACTTCTCGGTCGACCTGCCCGATGCGTCCGTGGCGATTCAGATCTCGGGGTCATTTGGATCGCGCCAGGAGGAGGCTCAGCGCCTTGGTCGAATTTTGCGCCCGAAGAGCGACGGTCGCAGCGCGGTTTTTTACACCGTTGTCGCCCGTGACACCGTTGAACAAGATTTTGCTCAGAACCGTCAGCGGTTCCTCACCGAGCAGGGCTATGCCTACGAGATTGTTGACGAAGGCGCTATTTAGCAACGGGACAACAGCCACCTGGGTTGTCCCCAGATTCACGCGGGCGATCTGACAGCGCGACTCTCCTGTAAGACACTGGCGGAATGACCAGTTTCCACGTTGACGCGCACGCTCTCGACGGCGCCGCGACCCACATTGCCCGCACCATCGAATCAATTCACACCGACATTGCCAGCCTCACCGGTCAACTTCGCGGGCTGGACGGTTCCTGGTCGGGGCCAGCCGCACTCGCCTTCGCGGGTGTTGTCGACGAGTGGATGGCAGCAAGCACTCGGGTGACCGAGTCGTTGAGCG
>CAIRWJ010000006.1 GCA_903882245.1 uncultured Microbacteriaceae bacterium
CAACAAGCGCACCGTTGTTCCACGAAATGTTGGTGGGAATCTTGTGGAGCCACGACGCCTTCGTGATGAAGAATTCCGCTGCGGCGCCACTGATCGAAAAACCGAAGTGATCGTCACCGATGACACAGTCACCAACAACGTGGTCACCCTTCGCGAAATTCGTTACCTTCGCACCGACCTTCATCACTTCGCCCGACCATTCGTGCCCCGGAATGATGGGGTAGCTGAACGGAATGATGTATCGGCCTTCCAGCAATTCGATGTCGGAGTGGCAAACGCCGACCGCACGAGAGGCAATCAGAACTTCATCGTCCGCGATGTCGGGAACAGTGAGTTCGTTGACTTCGGCTTTACCTTCTGAAACAAACTGTAGAGCTTTCATGATTAGTGTCCTCTCACTAGCACTTTGGTTTCGGTTCCGGTTGGCGAGACCAGTTCTTCAAAGCCCTTCGCAACGATGTCATCCATGTTGATCGTCGAGCTGACGACCTTTTCCACCTGCAGACCGCGGCGGCCGATCAGGTCGATGATTCGAGGCCAGTCCGTTACCGGGTAGCACCAGGTTCCGGTGTAGGTGATTTCACGTTCGGACAGTTCCATTGGTTCGAGAGACGCGGGCTTGGTGTGCAAACCGGTCTGCACAACGTAACCGCCCGAGCGCACGGCCTTGATTGCCGTCTGCAGTGCGCGCTCGTTTCCCGAACATTCGATCACCGCGTCAACACCGATTCCGCCCGTTGCGTCTTTCATCGTGGCAATGACGTCGTCCTTGGTCGGGTCGAGCAGTGTTGCCACACCGAGGTCGTTCATCATCTTTTGACGGTTGGGGTTCAGCTCGGAAACATACACGCGCGCTCCGAGGTTTTCGGCGTAGATTGCGGCGAGTGCGCCGATCGGGCCAGCGCCGGTAATCAAAATGGTGTCTCCCGGTCGGACATTTCCGCGATCAACGCCGTAGGCGGCCACCGCGGTTGGTTCGACGAGAGCGCCGGCGATGTCCGAAACCTTGTCGTGCAACTTGAACACGTTTGCGGCGGGAACAACGGCCTGCTCGGCAATGCCGCCCCACTCGCAGCTCAGACCCACACACGCCATCGAGGTGCACAGGTGGTTGTCACCACGGGAACAGAAGTAGCACACACCGCAGGACAACAGGGGCATCACGGAAACGCGGTCGCCCACCCGCACGTTGGTCACACCTTTGCCCAACTCCAAGACCTCGGCAGAGAATTCGTGACCGAGAATCTGCGGAAGGATCGACCCGTTCAATTTATGGGGCTGTGACGGAATCACGATGGGACCCATGGCGTACTCGTGAACATCTGTTCCACAGATTCCACACCAGAAGGGCTTGAGGCGAACCTCGCCGGCACCGACCGATTTCGGTTCGGCGACGTTTTCCACACGAATGTCTTTCGCCCCGTAAAAGATTGCAGCCTTCATTATTTGCTCCTTTGTCTTTCTGTGTTCACAGCGATGGATCGAAAAGAACTTTGCCCTGAATCTTGCCAGAGCCCAGTAGTTCAAGTTGGGTGCTGATGTCCGCCAGCGGATAAACGCCCTCAATCAGTTCTTCCGCCAAGGGAGTCGTAGCCAAAATCTCGAGCGCCGGCCCCAAGTCCTGGTCGCACACGTGGGCCAGAGTGGTCTGAATGTTGATTTCGCTCATGACAATTTTGTGAACATCGATTTCTTGTTTGGTTGACGGCAATCCAACCTGCAGAATTTTTCCGCCTCGCTTGACAAGACCAATCGCGAACTGAAGCTGACCCGGCGCCCCACTGGCCTCGATAATCACATCGATACCCGCGTCGCCGAAAACCTTCTTTATTTCGGATTCAGCATTGTCGCCAACTTCGACGGTGTGATCTGCGCCAAGCCTTGCCGCGCGTTCCAACTGGTTGCCGCCAAAGTCGAGCACGGTGACCTCGGCGGAAAAGAGCTTTTTCAGCCCGGCCAAAACGAAAGTCCCAATGGCGCCGGCAC
>CAIRWJ010000007.1 GCA_903882245.1 uncultured Microbacteriaceae bacterium
CATCACCCTCCTCGAGCGTAATGAGGTCTTTCAAAATCGTCTGAACGAGTGATAGATCCACAGGCACACGGTTGAGGCTTGCGAAAGCGGTAACACGAATGAGGGTTCCCTCTAATTCACGAATATTGGTGGCCACTTTCGATGCAATGTACTCGAGGACGTCGTCGCTGATCCCGAGGTCTTCGGCCGTCACCTTTTTGCGAAGAATCGCGATTCTGGTCTCTAGATCGGGAACCTGGATATCGGTGATCAAGCCCCACCCAAAACGGCTTCGCATGCGTTCTTCAAACCCGACCAATTGTTTGGGCGGCACATCACTGGTGATCACCACCTGCTTTCCGTGCTCGTGCAGGGTGTTGAAGGTGTGGAAGAACGTGTCTTGCGTGGCATCCTTGCCACCAAGGAATTGAATGTCGTCGATAAGCAGTAAATCGACCTCTCGATATCGCCGATTGAAGTTCTGCATTTGCCCGAGCGCGAGCGCGTTGATGTAGTCGTTCGTGAACTCTTCAGAAGAGACATATTGGACTTTGATGTTGGGGAACAACCCCTCGGCGTAATGACTGATCGCGTGAAGCAGGTGGGTCTTGCCAAGTCCGGATCCACCGTAGACGAACAGGGGGTTGTAGGCCTTTGCTGGAGACTCAGCCACGGCGAGGGCCGCAGCGTGTGCGAACCGGTTAGATGGACCGATCACAAAGTTCTCAAATGTGTACTTTGGATTCAACCGAATTTCTCCGGAATTCCCCCTGACCCCAGAGGTTATGGTTGGAGCGCTTGACAGCGGAACATCGATTGCGTCTTCCTCATCACCGTCCCTCATGGCGGGGTTGACAACGATTGAAAAGTTTGTGATGGCTTGTTTCTCGGTTGCGAACTTAGTCAGCCCAGCGAGGATGTCGTCACGCGCGCGCTGATCAATCATGTCTCGGGCAAAATCAGAGTCGACTTCTAGATACAACGTTTCGTGAAGAATCCCCTGGGGAACTGCTGACTCGACAACAGCCAGGATTCGCGGCGAAACATCGACCCCACGAGAAACCTCATGGACGACATTGCGCCATAGGCTTTCAAGAGGTGTGTCGTTGTTTGGCATCTGCATTTCTTGCTTGTGGATAAGTCACCATATTAGCCACAAATAGCTGGACTCAACCAGCCACCTTGGAAATGTGGAAAACTATGCACCACTGGGTTTGACTACCCCCGAAATGTGCCCTATTCTTTTGAGGTTGCGCTTCTGTGCGCAACTACTCACCCTGATTGTGCCGGCCACTGGCCGAGGAGAACAAATGTCGAAGCGTACTTACCAGCCCAACAACCGCCGTCGCGCGAAGGTTCACGGTTTCCGTTTGCGCATGCGCACTCGTGCCGGACGCGCGATCCTTGCCGCCCGTCGCCGCAAGGGCCGTAGCGAAATTACCGTCTAATATTCCACGTTGCTGCCCCGCCACAACCGCATCGTTGAGCCCGGCGATTTTCGTCAGGTAGTCCGACGCGGAGAGAAGCAGGTTACGGCACACCTCATTGTTTATCGTCGCCCATCCGAACGCGTTCGGGTGGGCGTCATTGTTACCGCCAAGTGTGGGAACGCGGTGGTGCGAAACACACTTCGGCGCCGAACGCGCGCAATCACGAGAGCACTCATCGACGACGGTAGGCTCGCCGGCGACGTCATTATTCGATTTAGATGTGAAGGATCCGTCCCGAGCTTCATGGAGTTGAAATCTGAGATCCATGACGCAATGAGTGGGCTGGGCCGGCCGTGATCGCCTGGACGATCTATCTGTTCCCTCGAAATGTCCTTGTGGCCTTCATCCGCGGGTGGCGAGCGATTTTATCCCCGCTCTACGGAAACGTTTGTCGCTACCACCCAACCTGTTCCGCGTTCGGCCTCGGAGCGGTGCAGCAGTTTGGGGTCCTCCGCGGTGGCGCGATGACGGTGTGGCGCATTCTGCGCTGTAATCCGTGGGCGCGTGGTGGAATAGACGATGTACCTGCCAGAATGGACGGTAACTTCCCCCTCTCGCGCACGGGATTTGTAACCCCGAAGCAGAAAGAAAAATGATGCCCGATATTCTTGGAATGATTCTCTGGCCCTTCCGTTGGGCAATCGAAGCTTTGTTGGTCGGTTTTCACTGGGTCCTCACTCAAGTGGGGATGACTCCGACCGATGGGTGGACCTGGGTCTTGGCCATTACCGGCCTGGTGCTTGTCGTGCGCGCCGCACTAATCCCACTCTTTGTTCGCCAGATCAAAAGCCAACGCAAGATGATCGAGGTCGCACCAGACCTCAAACGAATCCAGGACAAGTACAAAGGGAAGCGCGACCAATTTTCTCGCGAGGCAATGACCCGCGAGACGATGGCCCTGTACGGCAAACACGGCACGTCACCCTTTTCATCCTGCCTCCCACTCGTCTTTCAGATGCCCGTCTTCTTTGGCCTGTTCACCACGCTGAGCAATGCCGCTAAGGGAGATGCTGGTATCGGCTTTATGAACTCGGAGCTCGCGCTCAACTTTGGTGCGGCGACGATCTTTGGCTCTGCCCCGCTGCACGCGGCAATGTCGACAGCGGGCGGGAACGCGGTGGTCATCTGGACCGCCGGAGTCATGGTGGTCCTCATGACGGCGTCACAGTTCATCACGCAGAAACAAATCATGTCGAAGAACATCTCGAAGGCGATGAAGGAAAGCCCGACCTACAAGCAGCAGCAGATTCTCTTGTACATCCTCCCTCTCGTTTTCCTCTTCTCCGGATTCGCATTCCCACTCGGTGTCATGATGTATTGGCTCGTTTCCAACTTCTGGACGATGGGGCAGCAGTTCGTTGTCATCCGCAACATGCCAACCCCTGGTTCTGAGGCTTACCAGGCATGGGAGGCTCGTCAGGAAAAGAAGAACATCCGGAAGGGAATAGTCACGGAGCCCGACGCAATCGAAGAAGTGAAGCCCGCGCAGCGCCAACAGCCAATGGGCAAGAACCGCGCCAAGCGCGGAAAGGGAAAGAAATAATGCCGGACACTAAAGACGCTGCAGACATCGCCGCGGACTACATTGAGGGACTTCTCGATATCGCGGACCTTGACGGAGACCTCGAGATCACAAATTCGAATGGGCGTGACTATGTGTCGATCGTGGCCACAGATAGTGATCACCTCAAGGTCCTCACTAAGGGCGACACCGTCTCTGCACTTCAAGAGTTGACGCGACTCGCTGTGCACACGAAAACGGGAGAGTTCTCGAGACTCATTCTCGACATTGCGGGCTCACGTGATGCCCGGTCTAAAGAGCTTGAACGTTTAGTGGAACGCGCCATCGAGCGTATTGAGGGCGGCGCGCAATCGGCAGCATTGCCTCCAATGTCGTCCTATGAACGTAAGTTGGTGCACGACTTCGTGAGCGAGAGAGAGTTCTCGTCGCATTCCGAAGGCGAAGGCTCTGACCGCCACACGGTTATCAGCCGCGCATAGTTTCACGTGAAACATTCCGAGATCGAACTGGAACCTGCTGTCGCGGAACGTTTGTGCGGTGCGGGCATCGATCGGATTCGTCAGTTTGCGCTCGACCTCGGAACTCGAGGGGAAGCACTCGGGTTAATTGGTCCGGATGAAGCGCGACGGCTCTGGTCTCGCCACATTCTCAATTGCGCGCTTCTCGCTCCCGAAATACCGTCCGCGGGGGTAACCGGGGGCCGCACCTCTGTCGCGGATGTCGGGAGTGGGGCTGGGTTGCCCGGTCTTGTGCTCGCGATGATTCGTCCAGACATCGATGTCACGTTGATCGAACCGCTCGAACGACGGACAAGGTGGCTTGATGAACAGGTCGCTACTCTCGCGCTGTCAAATGTGGTCGTGTTCACCGGGCGGGCAGAGGAGTTCGCCCCGCGCCGATCATTCGACGTGGCCACCGCACGAGCAGTTAGAGCACTCAAGGGCCTGATCCCGATTCTGACACCATTGGTCGTCGCCGGGGGCCAATTGGCATTACTCAAAGGCCAGCGTATTGATGACGAGATTGTTGAGGCAGCAAATGTCTTTGCCCGTCACAACATCACTGCGACGGAATCCCGTGTCCTGGGCGAAGGTACAGTAGACGAGCCGACCAGGTTGTTCACCGCTATTGTTGAATAGCCGATTGGGCACCTCGATGTTTCACGTGAAACATCTCCGCGCGGGAGAGCACTCGCGCAGGCAAGAATTCCCGGAAAGGGGCGTGTGCGATGTCCAACGATGACTCGACACCGCTCGCCACGGAACTCATGGACCTCACGCGGCGGCGCGAGGCGTTGGCTGCACGTGTTGCGCCATTGCCTGCGAGCACCCGAATCGTGGCCTTGTCGAACCAGAAGGGGGGTGTCGGAAAGACCACGACAACAGTAAACGTCGCCGCGGCCCTCGCGCGATTGGGGGCACGAGTGATCGTGATTGATCTTGACCCCCAAGGAAACGCCTCGACGGCCCTCGGTATTGATCACCACGCCAAGACCCCCGGAATCTACGAAGTTCTTCTGGGTTCCGCATCGATTCAGTCGGTGCTTCAGCAGAGCCCCGGCAACGCCAACCTGTGGTGTGTTCCCGCCACCATCAACCTGGCCGGTGCGGAAATTGAACTGGTCCCAGCATCGGCACGTGAGACGCGACTGAAGCGAGCGCTGGAAGAGTACCTGGCAGCAGCTGACATAACACCGCACTACATTTTTATTGACTGTCCCCCGTCCCTGGGGCTGCTGACCGTGAACGCCTTGACCGCGGCGACCGAAGTTTTCGTTCCCATTCAAGCCGAGTACTACGCGCTGGAAGGGGTCACCATGCTGTGGGATAACATCGCGATGGTTCAGCGCTTCCTCAACCCCCGCGTCAGCATTTCGGGCGTCCTTTTGACGATGTATGACCACCGAACCAATCTGTCGAGGGAAGTCGCCGACGAGGTCAGACGACACTTCCCCGACATCGTGTTTAAGTCGGTCATCCCTCGCTCGGTTCGAGTTTCCGAAGCGCCAAGTTTCCAGCAGACAGTTATTGATTACGACCACGATTCTGTTGGCTCGATCGCATACCGCGAAGCGGCCATTGAATTTGCCGAACGAGGAGTGTATTGACATGGCCGAAAAGCGAACTGGATTGGGCCGCGGAATCGGCGCGCTCATCCCCACCGGAGGAGCGAGTGTCTCAGATCGCGGTGTTGATGTTTTTTTCCCTCAGGACGGGACCGGAGCGGGCCGAGATGTCCCTGGTGCACGATTTCAACTTATTAATCCCGACAATGTCATCCCCAACGCCGCCCAGCCGCGAACGGAATTCCGCCCAGAAGAACTGGCCGAGCTCGAACACTCCATTCGTGAATTTGGCGTGCTCCAACCGATCGTCGTTCGGCCACTCAGTGGAACGGGAACCAATGCCACCTACGAATTGGTCATGGGGGAACGACGACTTCGCGCCTCCAAGGCCGTCGGGCTCACCGAGATCCCCGCGGTCATTCGTGACACGAAAGATGCGGACATGTTGCGAGATGCACTTCTCGAAAACTTGCACCGGGCGAATCTCAATGCACTTGAAGAGGCATCCGCTTACCAACAATTGCTATCTGATTTCGGGATCACCCAAGACGAACTTGCCAAGCGAATCGGGCGCTCACGTCCTCAAGTGACCAACACACTTCGCCTTCTCAAACTTCCGATAAAGGTCCAGCAGCGGGTCGCCGCGGGAGTCCTGTCAGCCGGACACGCTCGCGCAATTCTGTCTGTGGCAGACCCTGCCTCCCAAGAACGACTAGCCACCAAGATAGTTAACGAGGAATTGTCGGTTCGAGCCGCGGAGGCGTTCGCCGCAACGTTGGGTTCGGGAAACACGAAGCCCGACAAAGCTAAGCCGAAGCCGGGCACACGACGAGACCACCTCGAGGCGATTGCAAGCAAACTGGGGGACAAGCTTGACACCCGCGTCAAGATAGCTGTGGGTAAAACGCACGGCACTATCACGATTGACTTTGCGACCGTGGCCGACCTCAACCGAATCGCAAGCGAACTCGGAGTTTCGGCAGACGATTAGATAATCGCCGAGCAGGACGTTCCGAAAGGACGTCGGCCCACGACGGAGAAGATCGCGGAGCGAAGGCCTACGTGAGGAATTCGGCGAGATCCTGTTCAAGAGCAGGTCTGGGTTTAGCGCCGATAACCGTTTTGACGACTTCTCCGCCCTTGAAGACCTTCATTGCGGGGATGTTGAGAATGTTGTATTCAACCGCGAGGTTGGGAAACTCATCAACGTTGAGCTTGACGATATCGATTTTGTCGGCGTGCGCTTCGGCGATGGCGTCGAGAATCGGTGAGACCGCGCGACACGGACCACACCAAGGGGCCCAGAAGTCAACAATGACGGGCTTGTCGTTACGCAAAACCTCAGCGTCAAACGTTGCATCCGTTACATCGCGAGCACTCATTATTTCCCCTTCAGTAGATGACTTGAGTCTAACCGAGCGCTAGTGCGCACAGGATTCAATGAAATGCTGTGCATCCATAGCGGCGACCGCGCCGGAACCGGCGGCGACAATCGCCTGACGATAGGTGGGGTCAATCAAATCGCCTGCAGCAAAGACGCCCTCTACGTTGGTTCGCGACGATCGTCCATCGACGGCAACGTTCCCCGTCTCGGTGAGCGTTATTTGCTTCTCAATCAGACTGGTGCGAGGGTCAGAACCGATTGCAATGAATAGCCCATCGATGTCGAGCGTGGAGGTCGAACCATCGGACATCTCCAGCGTGAGCCCAGAAACGGTCTCTGTGCCGACAATTCCCGTCACCGCCGCGTTCGTGACAAATTGAATCTTCGGATCAGCCTTGGCACGAGCGAGCATCGCGGGCGACGCGCGGAACTGGTCGGAACGGTGAACCAAATACACCGTGTCAGCGAACTTGGTCAGGAACGTTGCTTCTTCCATTGCCGAGTCGCCGCCGCCAACGACGGCGACTGTTCGATTGCGGAAGAACGCGCCGTCGCAGGTAGCGCACCACGAGACTCCGAAACCGGACAGACGTTTTTCGTCGTCGAGTCCGAGGTGACGATATTGGCTGCCCATCGACAAAATGACAGCCTTTGACTCGATGACCTCACCGTTGCCGAGGGTGATCTTTTTGATTGGCCCATCGAGTTCAACAACCGTCGCGTCGTCAAAGACCAGTTCCGCTCCGAATCGTTCGGCTTGCGCTTGCATCCCCATCATGAGGTCGGGACCCATCACGCCTTCGGGGAACCCGGGGTAGTTGTCGACGTCCGTCGTCTTCATCAGATCCCCACCCATCTCAACGCTCGAAGCAATGACGAGGGGTTTCAATTCGGCACGCGCCGCATAGATTGCAGCGGTGTATCCGGCCGGACCAGATCCGATAATGACAAGCTCGCGCACAGTTTTCCTTCCGATAACAGTTGTAATTCGAGTTTATGTTCGCTTATTCCCTAGGCGACGCAGGGGCGCGACGAGATCATGGGCTGATTTGTTCCGCAACATCACAAGCACGGACAGATAGACGGCCCCCATTACGCCAGCAAGCACAACGGACCATAAAATTGACAATTCTATCGAGGCGGGCGCGGCAGGCAATGACGCGCGGATGATGAATCCAACACCAAGGGCGGGGACGACGGCAATCACAAACTGGGCAAATGCCACTCCGAGCGATTTTCCACCGAGGCGACCGAGTCTCCGGCGCACAAAGATCACCATCAGGATTGACTGAACGACAATTGAAACGCTCATCGACAACGCGATACCGTTGGCAATTTGGGAAACCGGTCCTGCTCCTGCCCACACGGCTCCGATGGTGAAGATCGTCGATTGAACAAGTTGTATGAAAAATGGTGTTCTGGTGTCCTCAAGTGCGTAGAAAATTCGCTGCAGAACGAAGACAACCCCGAACGGAACGAGCCCGATGGCAAATAGAGCAATCACGGCCGCCATCCCATTTCCCGCTTCGCCCGCGAAAACACTCGCGACGAAAGTCGCAGTCAACCACAGCACGCCGGCACTGATGACCATAAACATCGAAATGCGGGCCAAAGATTCCCGGATATCTGATCCGAGGCGATCCCAACGCTTGTCACGAACGTCGGTGCTCATCTGGGTGAAGTACGCGGTTCCGAGCGACACAGTAATCACCGAATGCGGAAGCATGAAGACGAGCCAGCCAAACCGAAGGACTGCGAGGCCGGGCTGGTCGTAGGCGGTTGCCAGGGACGCAATGTTGCTTTGGACGATTCCGGCAATTTGGGTCACCACAATCATTCCAAATGTCCATGCCGCCAACTTGGTCGTTGCCCCGAGCCCGACTCCGCGGAAGCGGAAATCGGGTCGAAAACGTATTGAGGCACGACCAAGGAAGCCGAACAGGGCGAGTGCTTGAACAACAACACCGAGTGTCGCGGTCCCAGCAAGGATGGCCACTTCCGTCGCATCCCAGTCCGTCGCGACGGACACGCTTCCCGTGAAACGTTGAGTGAAGCACAGCATTCCCGCAATTGCAACGACGTTATTGAGAGCGGGCGCCCACGTAAACGGACCGAAGACGCCCTTCGCATTGAGGACCTCGCCGACCAGGCTGTACGCGGCATAGAAGAAGACTTGGGGCAGACACCACCAGGCGAACGCAGTTGCGAGCCCCAGTTCTGCCGGTCCGAACCCAACCCCCCCAGCGTCGGTCGCGTGCTGGGTGTAAACGCCGACGAGAAACGGTGCAGCGGCCACCGCAATAACCGTGACCACAAGAACAACAGACATGCCAAGGGTCAGCAGGCGATTGATGAACTTCTCACCGCCATCTGTATGAAGTTGTGCGTTGATTATCTGCGGGACGAACACCGCACTCAGCACTCCGCCCGCAACAATCGCATAGACATTGTTGGGTAATTGGTTTGCTAGCGCGAATGCATCAGCCCCGGAACCAATTAAACCAACCGTGCGCGCAAGAACCACCGCGCTCACAAACCCGAGGATTCGTGACACGACTGTCCCGGACGCCAACAGGACGGACGAGCGGCCAATTTGATTCGTCATAAGCGCCGCCGCCGATCACGGATCGTCCGGGCAATTCCGATTCCCATGATGGAGGAGACAATCGCAATAAATGTCAGGAGAGTAATCCCTTCCCACTGAGCTTGTACGTCAATATCGACGTACACCGGTTCGCTGACGGGAATTCCGCTCGTGGTTGTCAGTGTCGCACGAAGTGAAGTTTTTCCATTAGCAACAGAGATCATCGGGACCGTGACTTGGGCACTAGTGCCCGAAGGAATCATGATTGTCTGGCTTGGCGTTGGGATGCTCACAATCCCTGATAACGAGTTGACGGTGGCGACGACGGTGATATCGGTCGTCGAGGTGTTGGTAATCGTCAAGGGCAATTCGGCCGAGTTGGCCAGAACTGTGAAATCGCTTCCCAGCGAGAACGAAACAAAGTCTTCGTAGGTTTTGGCGGTTCGAGTGTATTCGCGAACCACCCCGGGGAAGCGAGATGTGGCGACAAGCCCCGCGACAACACAGAGCTGACGGAGGCGTGGAGTGGTGATCATGCGAGGATCCAACGCCATCTCGGACACTAGGCGGTCGAGACGATGTTGAAACATCAGCGACCCAATGGATGCAGAGGGAACGTCGTGGAATGTCACAATCGTCTCACTCGTCAGCAATGCGGGTACAAAGCGACTCAAGCCTTCGGAGCCCCGGTCCAACGCGTTGAAGAAGGCAACCGCACGTTTTGCATCGATAGCGCCGGGTTCGCGCGGAAGTACGACAGTCAGACGGCTGTTTGATGACTCGCGGAGGAGCGTTGCCGCGGCAACTGGGTTAACTTCTGAACCGGGTGCGACCGCTTCGGCAATCGTGGCGCTTGCCTCGGAGGAATAGGCATTTGCCAAATCGGGAAACATTTTGTCGTCCGCGATGAGCCGCTCGAATCCCAATTTTTCGACGATGCTCATGGATAGTGAGTCACCTGCTCGACCGGTTGGCCAACCGACGATGTCGGCTGAGGGGACACCCGAAATTTCACTCAGTTGGATAGTCGAGACCCGGAAGCTCGGCCCACTATCGGCAATCACGAACGGGTCCGCGTTTCCCCACGGCAAATAAATTGGCCGAGAGCGTGTAACGGAATTCAGCCACGCGGATACAAACGCTGGCGCTTTCGGACCAAGCGCCTCGATGCTCGCAACGATTCGCGAGTCAATGGCGATCGTGGCACCATGCGAAATTGCGGCAGATGTTAGCTGAGCCCATGAACCGCCCGGTGAAATGAGGGCCGTCAACTCGTCTGCAGCGAGCAATTCGGATACCGATCCAGAGGCGACGACGGGAACAAGTACGGAAAATGTAGGCGGTGAGTCGGCTTGTGCGGGGACCGCGCCAAAACCGAAAAGCGCGAAAATTACCGCAGCGGTGAGGCTGGCGCGAGCGCGACGAACCCCAACTTTTTCGACGGCCGACATAGCGGTAAGTCTAGACTGAAGCGATATGGAGAGCGTGGCGGAGGCCATGGCGAGATTGACGGCCCTCGCCGGCAGCGGAACCGTTTCGACGTTGACCGCTGCTTTTGTTGAAGCCGGATTCGAGCTTGCTCTCGTGGGGGGGCCGGTTCGCGATGCTTTTCTCGGTCGGGAACTGACGGACCTTGATTTTGCAACGAACGCGAACCCCGATGAGATCCTGCGCATCGTTGGGCCGATATCGACAACGACGTGGGACATTGGACGGGACTTCGGCACAATTGGCGCTCGCGTCCAGGGTGAGCAGGTTGAAATTACGACCTATCGAAGCGACACCTATGACCGCGAGACCCGCAAGCCGATTGTGGCGTTCGGGAATCGAATTGACGACGACCTGCTGCGCCGCGATTTCACGGTCAACGCCATGGCGCTCTCCCTCCCGGATCTGTCGTTGATTGACCCCAGCGGCGGATTCGACGATCTTGTCGCGAAACGACTAAGGACACCGGGTAAACCAGAACAATCCTTTGCCGACGATCCACTTCGAATGATGCGGGCTGCACGCTTTGTCGCCCAACTGCAATTCATCCTCGCCCCCGAAGTCATCGTCGCGATGACGGCGCTCGCGGACTCAATTCTGATGATTAGCGCGGAGCGCGTTCGGGACGAATTCATCAAACTTATCGGCGCACCCGATCCGGTTCCCGGTATCCGAACGCTTGTTGATACGGGAATTCTCGACCGCGTGTTCCCCGAAATCCCCGTTCTTATTCGTGAACACGACGAACATGGCCGTCACAAGGACGTCTACGAACATTCGCTCACGGTTCTGACGAAGTCGATCGCTCTGGAGTTGCAACGATTTCCGGGTTCTCCACCCGACACCATCGGTCGCCTTGCTGCGCTGCTGCACGATATCGGGAAGCCGGCGACGCGTTCGTTTGACAATGCCAAAGTTGTGACCTTTTATGGCCATGACGTGGCCGGCGCGCGTCTTGCTAAGAAGAGACTGCAAGCGCTCCGATTTGATAATGACACCATCGCTCGCGTATGCAACTTGATCCGATTGCATCTGCGATTCTTCGGATACAGCGAGGGGGAATGGACAGACTCCGCAGTTCGCCGTTATGTCAGGGACGCCGGCGAGGAACTTGAACGCTTGCACATTCTTGTTCGCAGTGATGTCACGACCAGAAACGACAGAAAACTCGCCCTCATGGATGTGGCCTACACCGACCTTGAAGAGCGGATCTCGGCGATCCGTGAACGTGAGGAAATCGACGCGATCCGCCCCGACTTGGACGGTGACCAGATCATGACGATTCTCGACGTACGGCCAGGTCGTGTGGTTGGTGAAGCGCGCGCGTTCCTCATGGAACTGCGTTTGGACGAAGGTCCGCTCGGCGCCGAGGAGGCAGAAAAGCGTCTTCGGGCTTGGGTCGCGGGACGCGAATTGTCCTGAGCGCTTCTTTCGGCTATTCTTGGACGGTTGCCCACAGGGCGGCACGCACCAGATGCACAACCCTCCTGCTGCAGAAATTCTGTAGCCGCTGAGTCCAGAGGAGGTGGGTTACGTCATGCATCCCTACGAAATAATGGTGATTCTCGACCCCGAGGTCGATGAGCGCACCGTACAACCGACGCTTGAGAAGTTCCTGAGTGTCATCACCAACGGTGGAGGCTCTGTCGACAATGTCGACCTGTGGGGCCGTCGCCGTTTGTCCTACGAAATCCAGAAGAAGAGCGAAGGCATCTACGCCGTCATCAACTTCACCGCAGACCCCGCGACCACGCAGGAACTTGAGCGACAGCTTCGGCTCAACGAGTCGATCATGCGCACCAAGGTTCTTCGCGCGGACGAGGCCGTAGCTCGAATTGCGTCGCAGGCAATCGAAGCGGCTGAAGCAGCAACGCGCGCTGAAGCGAGTGCGGAGTAACCACCATGGCTAACGACACAGTCATTACGGTTGTTGGCAACCTCACGGCCGACCCTGAACTTCGATACACGCAGAATGGTGTTGCCGTCGCGAATTTCACAATCGCATCGACTCCTCGAACCTTCGACCGAGCGAGCAACGAGTGGAAGGACGGCGAAGCGCTGTTCCTCCGCGCAAGCGTGTGGCGTGAATTCGCTGAGCACGTCGCCTCGTCGCTTTCGAAAGGCTCGCGCGTTGTTGCGACTGGCCGACTCCGTCAGCGTTCCTTCGAAACGAAGGAAGGCGAAAAGCGAACCTCGATTGAACTTGAGGTCGACGAGATTGGCCCTTCGCTTCGATACGCAACCGCAGCAGTCACCCGTGCACCGGGTTCGGCAGCAAGCGGCGGCGGAAACGGCGACTGGTCTGCTCCCGCGGGCGGCAACGAATGGCCAGCTCCGGCTGCCCCCGTTGCTGGTGGCGATCCCTGGGGCGCCGGCTCGGCCGAGCCCGCTAACGACGATGCTCCGTTCTAACTAACTCTTCACGAAAAGGAATAATCATGGCAGGAAAGGCAACCGGCGACCGCCGCAAGCCGCGCGTGGGTAAGGGCGCCAAAGTACTCCCCCCCGCACGCGCGATCAAGATCGACGTCATTGACTACAAGGACGTCGCAACCCTTCGCAAGTTCATTTCGGAGCGCGGAAAGATCCGTTCGCGTCGAATCACGGGCGTTTCGGTCCAAGAGCAGCGGCTCATTGCTCGTGCGGTAAAGAACGCACGCGAAATGGCGCTTCTCCCCTATGCCGGCGCTGGCCGTTAAGGAGAACGACAATGGCAAAACTCATTCTCACTCACGAGGTCACTGGCCTCGGCTCTGCCGGAGACGTCGTTGACGTCAAGAACGGCTACGCACGCAACTATCTCGTTCCCCAGGGCTTCGCAATTCACTGGACCCGCGGTGGCGAGAAGCAGGTGACGGACATCAAGCAGGCTCGGGCATCGCGCGCGCTCGCCTCACTCGATGACGCACAGGCCCTCAAGGCAAAACTCGAAAGCGCCACGATCACGGTCAAGGCGTCGGCGGGTTCCGAAGGCCGCTTGTTCGGTTCGGTCAAAACGGCAGACATCGCCGCTGCGGTAGCCGAATCCGGGCTCGGTGAGGTTGACAAGCGCACTATCGAGTTGGCCACCCCAATCAAGTCGACAGGCGCGTTCTCGGCGACTGTTCGTCTCCACGACGGAGTGTCCGCGACCCTCGCGCTCAAGGTGATTGCCCGTAAGTAGCTCTGCTATTGCATCGTGTAGCGCCCGTTCTCGGAAACGACGACGGGCGTTACAGCGTTAAGGGGACACACTCACCTTGTGGAAAAGCTAAAGGTTCAACCTAAACTCTAAACAACTTTCCCCACAGCCAACGGAATCACTAAATATGGGGTCAGAGGCATTTTTTGGTTAATAAACGCGTTAGTTATCCCCACTTGTCCCCACGTCCTCCACAGAGTTTTTCGGCGTGGTAAACATTTTACTCACAGTGTTATCCCCAGCCTCGTTTGCGTCGGTTCGCCCGAATACGTAGCGTTCACCGTGTGCGTGTGGCGTGGCGTAAACCGATGTCGGTTCTCACGCGCATACTAAAGAGCCCGAACGAAACGTTGACTCAGGAGGTGATCATCGATGGCAGGTCCGCAACTCGAACTGGTACCCGAAGGCACCGGTGACACTCGCGTTCCACCTAACGACCAAGCCGCCGAAATGAGCACGCTCGGCGGAATGCTGCTGTCGCCGGACGCCATTGTCGAGGTGCTTGAACTTGTCAGGGGCGAAGACTTCTATTTCCCCAAACACGAAATCATTTTCAACGCCATCAATACTGTCTTCTCGCGATCGGAACCCACCGACGTCATCATGATCACCGAACAGTTGACCCGTGATGGCAATCTCACCAAAATCGGCGGCGCGAGCTACCTGCACACACTCGAATCCTCGGTGCCGACCGCAGCAAACGCCAGCTACTATGCCAGCATCGTCGCTGACAAGGCCATCCTGCGAAAGCTCGTGCAGTCAGGAACTCGCATCACGCAGCTCGGATACGCCGCCGAAGGTGACCCGAGTGAACTCGTCAACGATGCCCAGGTCGAGATCTTCACGATTGGTCGCGCGGCGGGAGCCCAAGACGCCATCGTTCTTCGCGACGCGGTCAACATCGCCGTCAACGAAATGGAAGAACAAGCAAAATCGGCCAAAGAGGGCCTCGACATCCCCACGGGGTTTCGCGAGCTCGACGACGTCACGAACGGGCTACACCCCGGACAGCTCGTTCTCATCGCTGCGCGACCTGGCTTGGGAAAGTCCACGCTCGCACTCGACTTTGCCCGCTCCGCCGCTCTCAGATCAAACGTTCCAACCGTTTTCTTCTCTCTTGAAATGAGCGCGAGTGAGATTTCGCAACGCTTGTTGTCCGCTGAATCGAGCGTGCCTCTCAGTTCAATTCGTAAGTCAAAAGACCTCAAGTCTGAAGGCTGGAAACGAATCAACACCATCCAATCGCGGCTCGATGACACTCCGTTGTACATCGATGACAGCCCTAACCTGACGCTGTCCGAAATCCGCGCCAAGTGCCGTCGCCTCAAGGCTCAACACGGCATCAAACTCGTCATTATCGATTACCTCCAACTCATGACCAGCGGTAAGAAGGTCGAAAATCGTCAACAAGAAGTGTCCGAGTTCTCGCGGTCACTCAAGCTCTTAGCGAAAGAATTGGGCGTTCCGATTGTGGCTCTCTCTCAACTTAACCGCGGACCGGAAAACTCACCGGACAAGAAGCCACAACTGTCACACCTTCGCGAGTCGGGGTCGCTCGAGCAAGACGCCGACATCGTGCTGCTTTTGCACCGTGAGCGTTTCGCAGAACAAGGCGAAAACCGAAACGATGCGGAAATTCACATCGCTAAGCACCGCAACGGAGAGATGCGGGTGCTATCTGTTCTGTTCGAAGGCCACTATTCGCGTTTTAGCGATATGGCAAAGATGTAGTCGGAAAATCCTCAATTCGGAATCCCGTAGGCTTGACGCATGGCAACTGCACGAAACCGGATGGTGATTGTCACTAAGGGCCTTGAGGCAATTCGGCCGTATGCGCGCTACCTTGCGGCGCTAATCGCGGGAGTAGCAATTACCCTCACCGACGATCACTCGACCTATACAGGGCTTGAATGGCTCACTTTTGTCGTCGTCGTTTCTCTGTTATCCCGCGGCGGGCCAACCACGCTGATGAACACCGTCGCGTGGTGGTCGACGCTGGTTGTCGCGGCGCTGGCCCTGCTGGGGCTAATCGCAAGCCGAATGTCTCCGACCACCGCGCTGTCGTTGACGATCGCACTTGTGGCCTTTGAGACCTCTCGAGCCTTTACTCGCAGTGACCGAATCTGGCTCTGGTCAACCGGAGTGCTGGCGCTAGGACTCTCGATTCTGTACTTCACCATCGATGCAAACGACAGGACCGCCGCCGGACTGACCGGTGGTTGGGCAATAATTGCCGGTATTTTTGGGCTGATAGGCGTGATTGATTCCCGTGTGAAAGCCCGCCGTTCGACGCACAAAGTGAAACCCTCGAAATCGACGACAACAAAGGCGAAAACCCGTGGCTCGAAGCGATAAAACCCGACCAGCCGAACTTGTCGGACTGGCTTCCGTGGCGGGGTTGTTCCTCGGCGGCATCGTGCTGATGGTCACTCGAGATTTCGCCCTTTCCGCTATCGCCGGCGGTGGCGGATTTGTCATCACCATTATTAGTCTCGCAATGATGGTCCTCGCGATGAGCCCACAGTTGCCGAAATCGGACAGCAACCCGCACGATTAGTTGAGGTAATCGACCAATTTTGAGGCGAGCCCGATGTATGTCGCCGGAGTGAGTTCGAGTAGTCGCGCCTTCCCTGCCGTCGACATATCGAGGCCCTCAATGAATGTGCGTAAATCCTCGGCAGTCAGGCGCTTTCCCCGCGTGAGGTCTTTCAGTAAGTCGTAAGGGTTGTCAATTGTCGTCGTCCCAGCGGCCCGTTCAGCGCGCAGCACGGTTTGAATCGCTTCCCC
>CAIRWJ010000008.1 GCA_903882245.1 uncultured Microbacteriaceae bacterium
ACGAGGAAATCCTCGAACTCGTCGAGGTCGAGGTCCGCGAGCTTCTCTCGGCCCAGGGCTTCGATGGCGACAACGCCCCCGTCGTTCGCGTTTCGGGCCTCAAGGCTCTCGAAGGCGACCCGAAGTGGGTTGAGTCGATCGTTGAGCTCATGGAAGCCGTCGACAACTCGGTTCCGGACCCTGTCCGCGACAAGGACAAGCCGTTCTTGATGCCGATCGAAGACGTGTTCACCATCACCGGTCGTGGAACGGTTGTTACCGGTCGCGCCGAGCGTGGAACTCTTGGAATCAACTCCGAAGTTGAGATCGTCGGAATCCGCCCCACCCAGAAGACGACTGTGACCGGAATCGAAATGTTCCACAAGCAGCTCGACGAAGCATGGGCAGGCGAGAACTGTGGTCTCCTCCTTCGTGGAACCAAGCGTGAAGATGTTGAGCGTGGCCAGGTTGTTGTCAAGCCCGGTTCGATCACCCCTCACACCGAGTTCGACGGAACCGCCTACATCCTTTCCAAGGAAGAGGGCGGACGCCACAACCCGTTCTTCACCAACTACCGTCCCCAGTTCTACTTCCGCACGACTGACGTCACTGGCGTCATCGAGCTTCCTGCTGGTACCGAAATGGTTATGCCCGGTGACACCACCGACATGGCCGTGACGCTCATCCAGCCGATCGCTATGGAAGAGGGCCTCGGCTTCGCAATCCGTGAGGGTGGCCGCACCGTCGGCGCCGGCACGGTGACCAAGGTCAAGAAGTAGGTTCGCCTACTCCTTTCGTTGGGGTCCAGCCTTCGGGCTGGGCCCCTTCTTTTGTCTGACCCCCGACGGTCCGGGCGGCGACGTCCTGGTCTTGTACCCGATGCGTCGCCGAACACTGAACCCCGAACAGACCCCGCCTGTTTCTGCAGACAAATCGCCGAATCATTGAGATAGCACGCGATTTTTGAGATATGTCTGCGGAAACAGGTGGGGAGAGCGCGTTTGTCTGCAGAAACCGGTGGGGAGAGGGGTGGTGGGGCCTTTTAAGAAAGGCGCAGGTTGCGACAAGGGGAGCGACACGCCCGAGTTGCACAAATGTCGGGGTTGTGAGAGAGTAGTGAAGTTGTATACGCGGCACTTTGTTGTGCCGCTCACTGACCGGAAGTGATCAGGACGCGGTTTCCCGCATTTACCTGGTCCGCCGACAGACAACACGGCTTACCGCTCACGTGGTTTCCGCGTGTGCCGGTCGGGCTAGTTGATAGAAGAACAGTGGTGCGCAAGCACAAAGTGCTCACGGACAACCTTGTCGGTGAAATGAAAGAAAGAGTGGATCATGGCGGGACAAAAAATCCGCATCCGGTTGAAGTCTTACGACCACGCCGGAATCGACGCCTCGGCGCGAAAGATCGTGGAAACGGTTACCCGTGCGGGTGCGACCGTTGTCGGCCCTGTGCCGCTTCCGACGGAGAAGGATGTCATTGCTGTCATCCGCTCGCCTCACAAGTACAAGGACAGCCGCGAGCACTTTGAGAAGCGCACCCACAAGCGTCTTATCGACATCATTGACCCGACTCCGAAGGCAGTTGACTCGCTTATGCGTCTCGACCTGCCCGAAGACGTTTCCATCGAAATCAAGCTTTAAGGACACCCCATGACTAAGGCTAAGAACACGAAGGGTCTTTTGGGCATCAAGCTCGGAATGACCCAGGCCTGGGACGAGAACAACAAGTTTGTTCCCGTCACAGTGGTTGCGGTGAGCCCGAACGTGGTCACGCAGCTTCGCACCGAAGAAATCGACGGTTACGTTGCTGTGCAGATCGCCTCTGGCGCCATCGACCCACGCAAGGTCACTAAGCCTCTCGCGGGACACTTCGAGAAGGCGGGCGTTACGCCTCGCCGCCACGTCGCCGAAATCCGCACGCCGGATGCAGCAACCTACAACCTCGGACAGGAATTGACCGTTGACCTTTTCGCTGCAGGCGAGGGTGTTGATGTCGTCGGAACGTCCAAAGGTAAGGGTTTCGCCGGAGTTATGAAGCGACACAACTTCAAGGGTGTTTCCGCATCGCACGGTTCGCACCGCAACCACCGCAAGCCCGGTTCAATCGGTGCGTCGTCGACGCCGTCACGTGTCTTCAAGGGCATGCGCATGGCCGGTCGTATGGGTTTTGATCGCGTTACCGTCCTCAACCTCAAGGTTCACGCGGTTGATTCCGAGCGTGGACTCCTCCTCATCAAGGGCGCGGTTCCCGGTCCCGCCGGTCGCCTCGTCTTCGTTCGCAACGCAGTGAAGGGAGCCTAACGACCATGTCTCAGGTATCCGTCGTTGACGCCGCTGGCAAGAAGACCGGCACAGTAGAGCTTCCCGGCTCGGTGTTTGATGTTGTGGCCAACGTGCCCCTCATCCACCAGGTTGTTGTTGCTCAGCTGGCTGCCGCTCGCCAGGGCACACACAAGGTCAAGAACCGCGGAGAAGTTTCCGGTTCGGGCCGCAAGCCTTTCAAGCAGAAGGGAACCGGTCGTGCCCGTCAGGGTTCGGTCCGTATGCCCCAGCACCGCGGTGGTGGAATCGTCCACGGACCGACTCCTCGTGACTACTCGCAGCGCACCCCCAAGAAGATGATTCACCTTGCGTTGCTCGGTGCAATTTCGGATCGCGCACGCGCAGGCCGCGTTCACGTCGTCACCTCGTTCGTTCCCGGTGACGCACCGTCGACCAGGACCGCCTCGAAGCTCGTTGCTGACCTCACGACAGGACCCAACATCCTCATCGTTGTGGCCACGACGGACACGGTGACGGAAAAGAGTGTTCGTAACCTCATCGGTATCCACACGATCACTCCGGGTCAGCTCAACGCGTACGACGTTTTGCACGCGGACGACATCATCTTTACGCAGGCTGCCTACGACACGTTTGTTGCCGCCAAGATCGAGAAAGAGGTGTCCGCATGAGCGTCCTCTCTGCAGCCCAGAACAAAGACCCGCGCGACATCATCATCTCGCCGGTCGTGAGCGAGAAGTCCTACGGACTCATCGACGAGGGAAAGTACACCTTCGTTGTCGCTCCTGACGCCAACAAGACCGAAATCAAGCTCGCCATCGAAAAGATCTTCGGTGTCAAGGTTGCCTCGGTCAATACCCTCAACCGCACGGGTAAGACCCGCCGCACGAAGTTTGGCATGGGCAAGCGCAAGGACACCAAGCGCGCCATTGTCACCCTCAAGTCGGGCACCATCGACATCTTCACGGCTGTCGGATAGGGAAAAGGACTAGAACATGGCTATTCGCAAATACAAGCCCACTACCCCCGGACGTCGTGGTTCGTCGGTATCGGACTTCGCCGAAATCACGCGCTCGACCCCCGAGAAGTCGCTGCTTCAGCCGCTTCCCAAGACCGGTGGTCGTAACAACGCTGGTCGAATCACCACGCGTCACATCGGTGGTGGACACAAGCGTCAGTACCGTCTCATCGACTTCCGTCGTAACGACAAGGATGGCGTGAACGCCAAGGTCGCTCACATCGAGTACGACCCCAACCGCACAGCGCGTATCGCTCTTCTTCACTTTGTGGATGGAACTAAGCGTTACATCCTCGCGCCGAACAAGCTCAGCCAGGGCGACATCATTGAGTCGGGTCCCTCGGCGGACATCAAGCCAGGCAACAACCTGCCTCTTCGTAACATTCCGGTCGGAACCGTTATCCACGCGATCGAACTCCGCCCAGGTGGAGGCGCAAAGATGGCTCGTTCGGCAGGCGCCTCGGTGCGTCTCGTCGCCAAGGACGGCCCCTACGCTCAATTGCGTTTGCCGTCGGGTGAAATCCGCAACGTCGACGCGCGCTGCCGCGCAACCGTCGGTGAGGTCGGAAACGCCGAACAGTCGAACATCAACTGGGGTAAAGCCGGCCGCATGCGTTGGAAGGGCGTTCGCCCAACCGTTCGTGGAGTTGCGATGAACCCGGTTGACCACCCGCACGGTGGTGGTGAGGGTAAGACCTCTGGTGGTCGTCACCCCGTCAGCCCGTGGGGTCAGTCTGAAGGACGCACTCGTCGTCCGAAGAAGGAAAGCAACAAGCTCATTGTCCGTCGCCGCACTGTCGGTAAGAAGCGTTAGTAGGAGCCCGGAATGCCTCGTAGTCTCAAGAAGGGTCCCTTCGTCGATGACCACCTTTTCCGCAAGGTGGTTGCTCAGAACGACGCCGGAACCAAAAACGTTATCCGCACCTGGTCACGTCGATCGATGATCGTCCCCGCCATGCTCGGTCACACGATCGCCGTTCACGACGGCCGCAAGCACGTCCCGGTGTTCGTCACCGAGACGATGGTCGGTCACAAGCTCGGCGAATTCGCACCCACCCGGACCTTCCGTTCGCACGTGAAGGATGACAAGAAGGGTCGTCGCCGCTAAGCGGCGAGAAGGTACAGATCATGGTTGAATCCATCGCCAAGCTCAAGAACATCCGCGTCACCCCGCAGAAGGCCCGTCGAGTCATCGACATGGTCCGCGGCAAGCACGTTGAGGAAGCACTCGCAATCCTCAAGTTTGCCCCTCAGGGTGCATCGGAGCCTGTTTTCAAGCTCGTCGCCTCGGCAGTTGCAAACGCTCGCGTTACGGCCGACAAGACCAACGAAGCCATCAACGAGGCCGAACTCGTCATCGAGAAGATTTTCGTAGACGAAGGACCCACGATGAAGCGCTTCCAGCCTCGTGCACAGGGTCGCGCGTTCCAGATCCTCAAGCGCACGAGCCACATCACCGTTGTGCTCAGCACCCCCGAAGCCAAGGTTTCGGCTGCACCGGCAAAGAAGGCAGCTCCCAAGGCCGCCGAGAAGGCTTCGACCGTAAAGGCAGCTCCCAAGGCCGCCGCGAAGGCCCCGACCGCGAAGGCAGGTAAGTAGAAATGGGTCAGAAAGTACACCCCTACGGATTCCGCCTCGGAATCACGACGGACCACCGTTCGCAGTGGTTCTCGGACTCGAGCAAGCCCGGCGAGCGTTACTCCGACTATGTCGCCGAGGACATCACTCTTCGCCGATTCCTGCAGGAGAAACTTGACCGTGCCGGCGTTTCGCACATGGTCGTTCGTCGCACGCGTGACCGTGTCACGGTTGACGTTCACGTGGCTCGCCCCGGTGTCGCCATCGGACGCCAGGGAACCGGTCTTGACCGTCTTCGTGAAGAAGCGTTCGCGATGACCGGCAAGGTCGTCATCATCAACATTGTTGAGGCACTCAACCCCGAGGCCGACGCACAACTCGTCGCTCAGGGCATTGCCGAGCAGCTCGGCGCTCGCGTGGCTTTCCGCCGTGCGATGCGCAAGGGACTCCAGGGAGCCCAGCGCGCAGGCGCAAAGGGTGTTCGTATCCAGGTGTCGGGTCGTCTCGGTGGTGCGGAAATGTCGCGCTCAGAGTTCTACCGTGAGGGCCGCGTTCCTCTCCACACTCTGCGAGCCAACATCGACTACGGCTTCTATGAGGCCCGTACGACGTTCGGTCGCATCGGTGTGAAGGTCTGGATCTACAAGGGTGACATCACCGACAAAGATCTCGCGCGCGAACAGGCTGCCCAGAAGATGGCCCGTGGTGGACGCGATGGAAACCGTGGGGGCCCTCGTCGTGGCGCTGCACCGCGCGGCACCGAGGCTCCGGCCGCTACCGCAGGAACTGAGGCGTAACCCATGCTTATCCCCCGTAAAGTCAAGCACCGCAAGCAGCACCACCCCAAGCGCACGGGTGCCGCGACCGGTGGTACGAAGGTCACGTTTGGTGAGTTCGGTATCCAGGCGATCACGCCCGCATACGTCACGAACCGCCAGATTGAGTCGGCTCGTATCGCCATGACGCGTCACATCAAGCGTGGTGGAAAGGTGTGGATCAACATCTACCCCGACCGCCCGCTCACCAAGAAGCCTGCGGAAACCCGAATGGGTTCCGGTAAGGGTTCGCCCGAGTGGTGGATTGCCAACGTCAAGCCGGGTCGCGTCCTCTTTGAGGTCGCTGGTGTTTCCGAGGAACTCGCTCGTGAAGCCATGACCCGCGCCATCCACAAGTTGCCGCTCAAAGCGCGCATCATCAAGCGTGAAGAGGGAGACGCCTAATGTCTGTCGGAACCAAGACCCTGAGGCCCGCTGACCTCGACACGTTCGAGGACGAGCACCTCGTGGCCGAACTCAAGAAGGCGAAGGAAGAGCTGTTCAACCTTCGCTTTCAGTCGGCAACTGGCCAGCTCGAGAGCCACGGACGTGTTCGTGCCGTCAAGCGCGACATCGCCCGCATTTACACCATCATTCGCGAACGCGAACTCGGATTCCGCAAGGTTGAGGTCGCGGTGGTGAAAGCCGCCAAGGCAGCACCGAAGGCTAAGGCCAAAGCCGCCGTGGAAACCAAAGACGACACTGCTGAGGAGACCAAGTAATGGCAACCGAGAATAAGGCTGCTACCGCAGAAGCCCGCCCGTACCGCAAGGTTCGTCGCGGCCTCGTCGTCAGCGACAAGATGGATAAGACCATCACCGTCAAAATCGAGTCGCGCATCAAGCACCCGCTGTATGGCAAGGTCATGAGCCGCTCGTCCAAAGTCAAGGCACACGATGAGAACAACACCGCCGGTATCGGCGACTTCGTGATCATCGCCGAGACCCGCCCGCTGTCCGCCACGAAGAACTGGCGACTTGTCGAGATCGTGGAGAAGGCGAAGTAATTCGCCTCTCGTACTAGGAGAACAACATGCTTCAACAGGAATCCCGACTTAAGGTCGCTGACAACACCGGCGCAAAGATGCTGCTCACTATTCGCGTGCTCGGCGGCTCAACCCGCCGTTACGCGGGAATTGGCGACATCATCGTTGCGACCGTCAAGGACGCCATCCCCGGCGGAAACGTCAAAAAGGGTGAGGTCGTCAAGGCCGTCATCGTTCGCACCGTGAAAGAAACTCGTCGCGCAGACGGGTCCTACATCAAGTTTGACGAGAACGCTGCCGTGCTCATCAAGAGCAAGGAAGGCGAGCCACGCGGAACCCGTATCTTTGGGCCCGTCGGACGTGAACTCCGTGAAAAGAAGTTCATGAAGATTGTGTCGTTGGCACCGGAGGTGATTTAGTTCCATGCAGAACATCAAAAAGGGTGACACTGTCATCGTCATCAGCGGAAAGCGTGAATACAAGGGCAAGACCGGTGAGGTTCTGGAGGTCCAGGTCGAAGCCAACAAGGTTCTCGTCAAGGGCATCAACATGGTGACCAAGCACGTCAAGACCGGCGAAACTAACCGCGGAACAAAGACCGGCGGCATCGAAACGATGGAATCGCCGATTCACGTGTCCAACGTCGCGCTCGTCGACCCGAAGACCAAGAAGCCGACTCGCGTCGGATTCCGCGTCGAGACGGTCACACTCAAGGACAACAAGACCAAGATCGTGCGTACCCGTTACGCCAAGAAGTCAGGTGAAAAGATCTAATGACCGCTACTGCCGCAGCGGCTGGCAAAATCCAGCCCCGCCTCAAGGCCAAGTACCGTTCCGACATTGTTGGTGCGTTGACCAAAGAGTTCGGATACACGAACCCTCATCAGATTCCCAAGCTGGTCAAAATCGTCGTCAACACCGGTGTCGGTGAAGCCGCTCGTGACTCCAAGGTCATCGATGGGGCCATTCGTGACCTCACGCTCATCACGGGTCAGAAGCCCGTCGTGACGAAGGCGCGCAAGTCGATTGCACAGTTCAAGTTGCGCGAGGGTATGCCCATCGGTGCGCACGTCACCCTCCGTGGCGACCGCGCATGGGAATTTGTCGACCGACTCGTTTCGCTCGCCCTTCCTCGTATCCGTGACTTCCGCGGCCTCTCGCCTCGTCAGTTTGACGGAAATGGAAACTACACCTTCGGACTCCAGGAACAGTCAGTGTTCCACGAGATCGACCAGGACAAGATTGATCGCGTTCGCGGTTTCGACATCACCGTCGTCACAACGGCCAAGACCGACAACGAAGGCCGCGCGCTCCTGCGCGAGCTCGGCTTCCCCTTCATTTCGACGGCGCCAGCCGAATAAGCCACCCACTGACAAGGTCGGCGCTCGCGTAACGGGAGTCGAAACCAGACAGAGAACAGGAAATAACAACAATGACAATGACAGATCCGGTCGCAGACTTGCTGACCCGTCTGCGTAACGCGTCGAGTGCACACCACGACGCCGTCACGTTGCCATCGAGCACGATCAAAGCGGGAATCGCTGCGATCCTCAAGCGCGAAGGTTACGTTACGGACTGGAAGGTTGAACCCGCCCGCGTTGGCAAGAGCCTGACCATCACGCTGAAGTACGGCAATGAGCGCAGGGCGGCCCTGTCCGGTCTCAAGCGCGTCTCGAAGCCCGGTCTTCGCGTCTACGCAAAGTCGACTGAGATCCCCACGGTTCTCGGCGGACTCGGCGTTGCCATTCTGTCCACCTCGTCGGGCCTTCTCACGGACCGCGAAGCTCAGAAGAAAGGCGTGGGTGGGGAAGTCCTCGCCTACGTGTGGTAACCCGCCATGTCGCGTATTGGTCGTCTCCCCATTGAGATTCCGTCGGGGGTAACCGTTTCGGTTGCTGAATCCGTCGTCACCGTCAAGGGGCCTAAGGGTGAACTCACCGTCAACATCGCAAGCCCCATCGCGGTGTCGATCGAGGAAAACCAGGTCGTCGTGACCCGTCCCGATGACGAGCGCGCGTCGCGTTCGCTTCACGGGCTCACTCGCACGCTCATCGCCAACGACATCGTCGGCGTAACCACCGGATACACGAAGTCTCTCGAGATCGTCGGTACCGGTTACCGCGTAGCCTCAAAGGGCCAAGGGATCGAATTTGCTCTCGGTTATTCGCACCCCATCACCGTTGACCCGCCGGCCGGCATTAGCCTCGCCGTCGAAGGCAACAACAAGGTCATTGTTTCGGGTATTTCGAAGCAGGCCGTCGGTGAGGTCGCAGCGAACATTCGTAAACTCCGCAAGCCCGAGCCATACAAGGGCAAGGGTGTTCGTTACGAGGGCGAAGTCGTCCGTCGTAAAGCCGGAAAGGCTGGCAAGTAACCATGGCTACTACCTCAAAGACCGAGCAGCGTGCGCGCCGCCACTTCCGACTTCGCAAGAAGGTCAACGGAACCGAAGCGCGCCCCCGCCTCGTCGTGACCCGCTCGGCGCGTCACCTTTTTGTTCAGATCGTGGACGACACCAAGGGTGTCACCGTCGCATCTGCGTCGACGATGGAGCCGGATTTCCGCGCCTCCACCGAGGACAAGACCGCCAAGGCCAAAAAGATTGGTGTGCTCGTTGCTGATCGCGCGAAGAAAGCCGGCGTATCAACCGTCGTTTTCGACCGTGGTGGTAACCGTTACGCCGGTCGCGTCGCAGCTGTTGCTGACGGCGCCCGCGAGGCAGGACTGACCCTGTGAGCGAAGAGACGAAGGACAACACTGTGTCGGAAGAAACCGCTGCCCCCGAGGCAGTAGAAGCAACGACTGCCCCCGAGGCGGTAGAAGCAACGACGACCGAGGCGACCGCGCCCCGCGGTCGCCGTGGCGAAAACAATCGTGGCGACAACAACCGTGGCGGCGGACGTACCGGTGGTCGTAATGACCGTGGTGGCCGCGAGGTTGAGAAGAGCCCGTTCCTCGAGAAGGTCGTCGCGATCAACCGCGTCTCGAAGGTCGTCAAGGGCGGTCGTCGATTTGCGTTCACCGCACTCGTCGTCGTCGGTGACGGTAACGGACTCGTCGGTGTCGGCTACGGTAAGGCTCGCGAGGTTCCACTTGCGATCTCGAAGGGCGTCGAAGACGCGAAGAAGAACTTCTTCCGCGTCCCCCGCTCGGGTCTCACCATTCCTCACCCCGTCCAGGGTGAAGCAGCGGCTGGTGTCGTTCTGCTTCGTCCGGCGTCGGCTGGAACCGGAGTTATCGCCGGTGGTCCCGTTCGAGCCGTTCTCGAGTGCGCCGGTATTCACGACGTTCTGAGTAAGTCTCTCGGTTCGTCCAACACAATCAACATCGTTCACGCAACGGTTGCTGCTCTCAAGCAACTCGAAGAGCCTCGTGCGGTCGCCGCACGTCGTGGTCTCGAGTTCGAGCAGGTAGCACCCGCGCGTCTCATCCGTGCCGAGGCTGACGCCGTGGCCGCTGCGAAGGCAGGTGCCTAATGGGCCAGCTCAAGGTCACACAGATCAAATCCAAAATCAGCGAGAAGCAGAACCAGCGGGATACGCTGCGCAGCCTCGGACTGAAGCGCATTGGGCAGACGGTTCTCCGTCCGGACGACTCGGTTAACCGGGGCTACGTTCGCACCGTTGCGCACCTCGTCACTGTTGAGGAAGTGAAGTAATGGCTGAAGAAAAGAAGCCCGCCGCTAAGCCGGCCGCCGCGAAGGCGCCTGCCAAGGCCGCTGCCGCAAAACCTGCTGCTGCGAAAGCCCCTGCTGCCAAGGCTCCGGCCAAGGCCGCTGCACCGAAGGCTGCCGCGAAGCCCGTCGCCGACGTGGCCGAGAAAGCTCCCGCTGCCAAGGCTCCGGCCAAGGCAAAGCCCGCCGCCTCGGAAACGGGCGAGAAGGTTCAACTTCTTAAGTTGCACCACCTCCGCCCGGCCGCAGGTTCCAAGAAGGCTCGCACTCGCGTTGGCCGCGGTGAAGGCTCGAAGGGAAAGACCGCTGGACGTGGTACCAAGGGCTCGAAGGCCCGTTACCAGGTTCGTCGAGGTCTCGAAGGTGGAAACCTCAACTTCGTCATGCGTACGCCGAAGCTTCGTGGATTCACTAACCCATTCCGCGTCGAATACCAGGTTGTCAACCTCGACCGCCTCACCGAGCTCTACCCCAAGGGCGGAGATGTCACCATCGCCGACCTCGTGGCAAAGGGTGCCGTTCGCAAGAACGAGAAGGTCAAGGTTCTTGGAAACGGCGATATTTCGGTTGCCGTCACCGTCACGGTGGATAAGGTATCCAAGTCCGCAGAACAAAAGATTGTCGCCGCTGGCGGTTCGATCAAATAGTCAGTGAAACGGGCCGGGGTTCCCCTCGGCCCGTTTTCTACTAGATTTAGAGAGTTGGCCGTGAGGCCTGTCACAGGAGGACTAGTGTTCAGCGCAATTCGTCGAATCATAGGCACCCCCGATCTTCGGACGAAGATCGGCTTCACTCTCGTGATGATTCTTCTCTACCGTTTTGGTTCGTTCGTGCCCGCGCCGTTCGTCAACTTCGCCAACGTTCAAACCTGTCTCACTGGCAGTGCCGGTACGAACGGTATTTACGAACTCGTCAACATGTTGTCGGGTGGCGCTCTCCTCCAACTTTCCATTTTCGCGCTGGGAATCATGCCGTACATCACCGCGTCGATCATCACGCAGCTCCTTCGCGTTGTTATCCCGCACTTCGAAACTCTCCACAAAGAAGGCCAAGCCGGGCAATCCAAGCTGACGCAGTACACCCGTTACCTCACGCTTGGTCTGGGAATTCTGCAGTCGACCACTCTGGTCACTGTCGCTCGAAGCGGGCAACTCTTTGGTTCTTCCTCGAGCATTCCCGAGTGCACGCAGCTCATTACGAGCGATGCGTGGTATTCGATTCTGTTGATCGTCATCACGATGACGGCGGGAACCGGCCTCATCATGTGGTTCGGGGAACTGGTCACCGAACGTGGCATCGGCAATGGAATGTCAATTCTCATCTTCTCGTCCATCGCCGCCGGCTTCCCCACGTCGCTCTGGGCAATTCAGCGCACCGAAGGAAACAGCATTTTCTTCCTCGTTATCGCGATCGGAATTGTCATCATGACGGCTGTCGTTTTCGTCGAGCAGTCACAGCGCCGCATTCCGGTCCAATACGCCAAGCGTGTGGTCGGAACGCGAACCTACGGCGGAACGAGCACCTACATCCCCATCAAGGTGAACATGGCCGGTGTGGTCCCCGTTATCTTTGCCTCGTCACTCTTGTATCTTCCCGCGCTCATCGCACAGTTCAACCAACCGGCCGCCGGGACCGTCGCGCCTGATTGGGTGTTGTGGATTAGCGCGAACCTCGCCAGCGGCGACCAACCCCTCTACACCGCGATGTTCTTCTTGCTGATTGTCGGATTCACGTATTTCTATGTGGCCATCACGTTCAACCCGATTGAGGTCGCCGACAATATGAAGCAATACGGCGGATTCATCCCTGGTATTCGCGCCGGTCGTCCAACCGCTGAGTATCTCGACTTTGTTTTGTCCCGCATCACGCTTCCCGGAGCGTTCTACCTCGGAGTTGTGGCGCTCATCCCACTCATCGCACTGGCAACCATCGGCGCGAACCAAAACTTCCCCTTTGGTGGAACATCAATCCTCATCATCGTTGGTGTCGGACTCGAGACCGTGAAACAGATTGACGCGCAGCTCCAACAGCGTCACTATGAAGGACTGCTCGGTTAATGGTCCGCATGCTCCTCGTTGGCCCTCCCGGGGCCGGTAAGGGGACTCAGGCGGTTCTCTTGTCGAAAGCCTTCAGTATCCCCGCGATTTCGACGGGGGATATATTTCGGGCCAACGTTCGCGACGAGACGCCGCTGGGTGTTGAGGCTAAGGGCTTTATGGATCGGGGCGAATACGTCCCCGACAGTCTGACAAACGCGCTGGTTGCCGATCGCCTGTCGCATGATGATTGCACGAGTGGGTTTCTGCTCGACGGCTACCCACGAACGCTCGACCAAGTCCGTGCCTTGGACGAAGTAATCGCAGCCCAGGGTCACCAGCTTGATGTCGTCGTGGAACTCACGGTCGACCCCGACATCGTCATTGATCGAATCCGTGTGCGCGCAACCGAACAGGGCCGCACCGACGATAACGAAGACGTCATGCGCAATCGCCTCGAGTTGTACGCTCGTGAAACTGCACCACTTATCCAGGTTTACGGGGGCCGCCAAATTCTCGTCAGCGTCGATGGAATTGGATCAATCGACGACGTGACGGGCAGAATCGTCGAAGCCCTTGGCCTTCGGGGCCTCCGCGCCTAACGTCTACTTGCAAAACCGCCATTTGTGGCGTATTGTCGTACTTTGGTGTGTCGTGCCCCCGTGGCGCTTCCCACCGACCGCACGACGTGTGGTTGTGAGCAGCTAACGAACGGAAACATGGCTAACAAAGATGGCGTTATCGAGATTGAAGGCTCGGTCGTAGAAGCATTGCCCAATGCAATGTTTCGGGTCGAACTAGCGAATGGCCACAAGGTCCTCGCACATATCTCGGGCAAAATGCGCCAGCACTACATCCGCATCCTCCCCGAGGACCGCGTGATTGTGGAACTTAGCCCCTACGACCTCTCACGGGGCCGAATCGTTTATCGCTACAAGTAACCACGCAGAAGGAACGGCCCGGAATTCACCGGGTACGACGCCAGCGAAACAGGAGAACACAATGAAGGTCAATCCAAGCGTCAAGCCGATCTGCGATAAATGTAAAGTCATTCGTCGCCACGGAAACGTCATGGTGATCTGCGAAAACCCTCGCCACAAGCAACGCCAGGGCTAACGAACAACTCAACAACTCAATACATAACCTCGCCGCATCACAACCCATTCGTGGGGGACCACCCGAGTAAGAGGCTCGGGAACGATGTTGGCACAGACCTCTTCAATCACTAGGAGCAGCCTCATGGCACGTCTCGCTGGAGTAGATATTCCCCGCGACAAGCGCGTGGAAATCGCACTCACCTACATTTACGGCGTTGGCCGCACCCGTTCGGTTCAAGTTCTCGACGAGACCAAAATCGACAAGAACATCCGCGTCAAGGACCTCACGGACGAGCAACTTATTGCTTTGCGTGACTACATCGACGCCAACTTCAAGGTTGAAGGTGACTTGCGCCGTGAGGTGCAGGCCGACATTCGACGCAAGGTGGAACTGGGCTCGTACCAGGGAATCCGACACCGTCGTGGTCTGCCCGTTCACGGTCAGCGCACGAAGACCAATGCCCGCACCCGCAAGGGACCGAAGCGCACTGTCGCCGGCAAGAAGAAGGCCGGCCGCTAGCCGCGGCCCTAGGAAAGGGAACTAGATCATGGCAGCACCGAAGGCGACCGCGGCTCGTAAGCCCCGCCGCAAGGACAAGAAGAACATCGCTGTGGGTCAGGCTCACATCAAGTCGACGTTCAACAACACCATCGTTTCCATCACCGATCCCACAGGAGCCGTCATCTCGTGGGCATCGTCGGGTGGAGTCGGATTCAAGGGTTCGCGTAAGTCGACCCCGTTCGCCGCTCAACTGGCCGCCGAATCGGCAGCCCGCCAGGCCCAAGAACACGGCGTCAAGAAGGTCGACGTGTTCGTCAAGGGGCCGGGTTCCGGCCGCGAAACAGCGATCCGTTCGCTTCAGGCTGCTGGCCTCGAGGTCGGATCAATCACCGATGTGACGCCACAGGCGCACAACGGTTGCCG
>CAIRWJ010000009.1 GCA_903882245.1 uncultured Microbacteriaceae bacterium
ATCTGAGACGCCGTGTGCTTCTCGCCATATTCCGACATGTCGAGCGAAATGAGCGCGTCTTCGTCGTCAAACAGGAATTCGGCAAGAGCCTTCGCGAGTTCCGTTTTTCCCACACCGGTCGGGCCGGCGAAAATGAACGAGCCGGAAGGACGCTTGGGATCCTTTAGCCCCGCGCGCGTTCGGCGGATGGTCTTGGACAGAACCGAAATAGCTTCTTCTTGGCCGATGACCCGCTGGTGCAGCGACTTCTCCATCATGAGCAGGCGGGCGCTTTCCTCTTCGGTCAGCTTGAACACGGGGATACCGGTCGCTTGTGCGAGAACCTCGGCGATAATTCCTTCGTCGACGGTTCCCAATTCACCCTTGTCGCCCTTGCGCCATTCCTTCTCTAGGCGAAGTCGCTCACCCAGGAGCTTCTTCTCTTCGTCGCGTGACTTGGCCGCGCCCTCGAAGTCCTGGTTCTCGATGGCCTTTTCCTTCTCGGCGCGAACGACAGCGATCTTGTCGTCGAATTCGCGAAGCTCAGGCGGTGACGACAGTATCGACAAACGCAGGCGTGCGCCTGCTTCGTCGATAAGGTCGATCGCCTTGTCCGGAAGGAATCGGTCTTGCACGTACCTGTCGGCGAGCGTCGCCGCTGCCGTGAGCGCGCCATCCGAAATTGACACCTTGTGGAACGCTTCGTAGCGGTCACGAAGCCCCTTGAGGATGTTGATGGTGTGGGCCACAGACGGTTCGTTGACCGTTACGGGCTGGAAGCGGCGCTCAAGGGCCGCGTCCTTTTCAAAGTACTTGCGGTATTCGTCCAAGGTCGTCGCACCGATGGTCTGAAGTTCTCCACGAGCAAGCATTGGTTTGAGGATGCTGGCCGCGTCGACCGCGCCTTCCGCTGCACCCGCGCCAACGAGCGCGTGAATTTCGTCGATGAACACGATGATGTCGCCACGGTTGCGGATTTCCTTGGTGACCTTCTTGAGACGTTCTTCGAAGTCACCGCGGTAACGACTTCCGGCGATGAGGCTGCCGAGGTCGAGGGTGTAGACCTGCTTGTCCTTGAGCGTCTCTGGGACTTCGCCCTTGACAATCGACTGCGCGAGGCCTTCGACGACCGCGGTCTTTCCGACGCCCGGTTCCCCGATGAGGACCGGGTTGTTCTTGGTGCGGCGGGAAAGGATCTGCATCACGCGTTCCATTTCCTTCTCACGCCCGATAACGGGGTCGAGTTTCCCATCGCGCGCCGCCTGCGTGAGGTTGCGGCCGTACTGGTCGAGAATCGTCGAACCCTTGTCGGACGACGTCGACTCTGTGCCGCCGACGACCGCGGATTCCTTGCCCTGGTAACCCGAGAGCAACTGAATAACGGTCTGGCGAACGCGGGTGAGGTCCGCGCCGAGCTTGACGAGGACCTGGGCGGCCACGCCCTCGCCTTCGCGAATGAGGCCGAGCAGGATGTGCTCGGTACCGATGTAGTTGTGTCCGAGCTGCAGTGCTTCGCGGAGACTCAGCTCGAGCACCTTCTTGGCACGAGGCGTGAACGGGATGTGGCCGGTCGGGGCTGTCTGGCCCTGGCCGATGATTTCCTGAACCTGTTCGCGAACGTTGTCGATTGAGATGGAGAGTTCAGCAAGCGCCTTCGCGGCGATGCCGTCGCCCTCACGAATAAGCCCGAGCAGGATGTGCTCGGTTCCGATGTAATTGTGGTTGAGCTGCTTTGCCTCTTCTTGGGCAAGCACCACGACTCGACGGGCCCGGTCGGTAAATCGTTCAAACATCTCGTCATCTCCTTCACGCAGGTGCGTGGGTCATTAATGTGAGAGTAACCCCGTCGCGGGCGTCGATGGGGCGATTTCGCCGAGGGCAAAACGGCGGTGGTGAGCTCGTCGCGCGTCGAAACCGTAGGCTCAAAGAATGGCTCGCAACAACTCGCAGCGTCTCGGTGGCGCAATCGCGTTCATTTTGCGTCACGCGACCGATGTCGAACTCGACTCTGTCGGGTGGCTTCCGTTGACCGACATCGTCACGCGCCTTGCCGCTGACGACATTCATGTGACCGTGGACGATGTGCTGCGCGAGGTCGG
>CAIRWJ010000010.1 GCA_903882245.1 uncultured Microbacteriaceae bacterium
GAGAAGGATGTACCGGCTAAACCCACGTTGCGTGACTTCGCGTTCGACGTCGCTCGGGCTTGCGCCGGCGGGCAGTGACACGATCTCAGAGAGAGGAACGGTGATGTCCTCGACTTTTTTGGTCGTGAATTCGATTGTCGCCGAAACCGCGCCCGCGAGATCGTCGAGCTTTCCCTCTTTTTGCGATTGCTGAACGATTGTCGCCATCTCGTCGAGGGTGAAAACGGACTGCGCTTCGTCCTTTGGTTCGGTCCCAGTCATTCGAACCAAGACATTGGACACCGCATTAAGTGCTCGAGTGACGGGCGTAAACAGCCAGGCAATTCCGACCAAAGGCGGCGCGAGAATCAGGACAGCCCGATCGGGAACAGAGAAGGCAATGTTTTTCGGAACCATCTCGCCGATGACGACGTGGAGAACCGTCACCACGAGAATTGCAGCCACAACCGCTGACACCGAAATCACGTCCGCGGGAAGCGCAGTGCCGTGCAGTAGTCCTTCGATCACGTGATGAAGCGCAGGTTCCGAGACACCCAAAATCATGAGCGAACACACGGTAATACCCAATTGAGTGGTGGCCAGCATGAAGGATGCTTTCTCCATTGCACCAAGCGCGATTTTTGCCGCCCACGAACCCGCTTCTGCGAGTGGTTCGATTTGTGATCGACGTGCGGCGATCACAGCAAATTCGGCGGCGACGAAGAATGCATTCACCGCGAGCAACACGACGAGCCAGATTATTCCATCGAGGTCACTCATCGGAGTTGCCCGTCATGACGAATCGAACACGATCGATTCGGCGACCGTCCATGCGTTCGACCACGAATTGACCGCCACACGCGTCGAGTGTTGCGCCGACGTCGGGGATGTGACCCCATTCACTCAACAGGAACCCGCCCACCGTTTCCCACGGGCCGTCATCAGGAACGTCAATATCAGCGCGCTCGCGGAGTTCATCAGGGCGAAGTGAGGCGGGGAACGTGACGGTATTGCCGATTTTGACCACATCCGCTTTAGTGCGGTCATGTTCGTCACTCACTTCACCGATCAATTCTTCGATGAGATCCTCGAGTGTTGCGATTCCCGCGGTGCCGCCATATTCGTCAACAACGATTGACATCTGATACCCGCCTTGCCGCAATTCGCCGAGGAGCACGTCGAGGTGCATTGTCTCGGGGACTCGAAGAGCTTCACCCTGCAACGCGCCAACCGGGACCTCGGGACGACGTTCGCGAGGTACGGCAACAGCATGCTTGACGTGGACGATACCGACGATGTCATCGGCGTCCTCATCAATCACAGGGAATCGCGAATACCCCGTTTTGCGTGTGAGAGCAATGACGTCGGCGGCGGAATCTCCCACTCGAATCGTGGCGACACGCGTGCGCGGGGTCATGATGTCTTGGGCCTCGTGATTGGAGAACGACAGCGCTTTACCCAAGAGGGTGGCGGTGTCTTCCTCCATGGTCCCGTGAATCGAACTATGGCGGACGGCCGACGCGAGTTCTTCCGCGGTTCTCGCCGACGACAGTTCTTCTTTCGGTTCGATGCCGAACGCTCGAACAATGAGGTTTGAGGATTTCACCAAGAGTCCAACGAAGGGCGCGAACAGCCAAGTGAATGCGAGTTGGAACGGCGCGACGATTGTGACGACCCGCCGTGGAATTGCGAGCGCCAGGTTTTTGGGAGCCAATTCGCCGACAATCATGGACAACATCGTCGCGATGGTGATCGCGACGACGACAGACACGGCATCGACAACACCGGCGGCGAGTCCCCACCCGGATAGGACGGGCGAAACAAGTGAACTGATGGCGGGCTCCATTAGCCACCCCGTCATGAGCGTCGTCAACGTGATTCCGAGCTGGGCGGATGATAAATGTGTCGACGTTCGCGTCAGTGCGCGAATTGCAAGGGTGAAGCCGCCCTCGCCAGCATCCCGACGCGCCTCGAGGTCGGCGCGGTCCAAAGATACGAGCGCGAATTCAGAGGCAACAAAGAAACCCGTTGCGATGGTTAGTACGATTCCCACCGCGATGAAACCCCATTCGGTCATGCGACACCGTGCGCGAGCGCAACCATCGGTGTCGCGTAACTATGCGGGCCATCCATACGCCAAGTATAGATTGTGGAGCACGTTATCAGAGGTGCGCGAACCGCTCAGCTACGGGACTAGGCTAGTTCTCGGTAGCATGCGCCTGCCGTCGAATTTCCAGCAACGAGGTGACCATCCACAGTGTCCAGTGACGGAACTACTGACCTGAGTGCCAACGATTTCGGAGCCAACGATTGGCTCGTCGAAGAAATGTATGAGGCGTGGGTGAAGGATCCGTCGTCGGTTGACGCGTCATGGATACCGACGCTCGAGACTTACGCGCAAAAACTTGCCGGTGGTGCAGTCGCTCCCGTTGCTCCTGTCGCTCCTGTCACCACAGAGTCTGCCGCGTTCGACCCGAACGTGACCGGACCTATTACCGCACTGCAACCCGCGTCGCGCACGACCTCGGCCATGCCGGCCGCAGCGCCAATTCCGGCGGAGGCACCCGGAACATCTCGCCCGTCGGATTCGACCAACGAGAACACGGTCACCTCGCTCAAGGGAATGCCGAAGGCTCTCGCGGCGAACATGGACGCGAGTCTGACCGTTCCCACAGCAACGAGCGTTCGCACGATTCCCGCCAAGCTCATGATCGACAACCGAATCGTCATCAACAATCACCTCCGTCGAGCTCGAGGCGGAAAGGTGTCGTTCACCCACATCATCGGTTGGGCCATGATTCGCGCCCTCAAGACATTCCCGTCACAAAATGTGTTCTACGACGAGCCAGACGGTGTGCCGTCATTGGTCGTTCCCGCCCACATCAACCTCGGCCTCGCGATTGATATTCCTAAGCCCGACGGAAGTCGCGCGCTTGTTGTCCCCGGCATCAAGAAGGCCGAGCAGATGAGCTTTGCCGACTTCCTTGAGGCCTACGAAGACGTCGTCGCTCGCGCTCGCGCCAACAAACTCACGGCCGATGACTTTGCGGGGAACACGATGTCCTTGACCAACCCTGGCGGGATCGGGACCGTTCATTCGGTGCCTCGCCTTATGCGCGGACAGGGGTGCATCATCGGCGCTGGCGCTCTTGATTACCCGGCCGAATTCCAAGGGGCGTCGGAAAAGGTGCTTTTCGACCTTGGTATCTCGAAAACCATTACTCTGACGTCCACTTACGACCACCGCGTGATTCAAGGTGCCGGTTCTGGCGAGTTTCTCAAGATCATTCATGGCCTCTTGATTGGTGACGACGATTTCTATGAAGACATCTTCGCGGCGCTTCGCATCCCCTACAAACCGATTCGCTGGTCGCAAGACATCAAGGTCGATGTCTCGGACGAGATCAACAAGACTGCACGCGTGCAGGAACTGATCGACGCCTATCGTGTTCGCGGACACCGCATGGCCGACATCGACCCGCTGCAATACCAACAGCGCACGCACCCCGACCTCGAAATCGAGAACCACGGACTAACATTCTGGGATCTTGATCGCGAGTTCGTCGTCGGCGGTCTCGCCGGTCGGCGCACCATGTTGCTGCGCGAAGTTCTCGGACTCATGCGAGATTCGTATTGTCGAACAGTCGGCGTCGAATACACACACATTCAAGACCCCGAACAACGCGAGTGGTTCCGGGACATTCTGGAACAGCCGTACCAGAAGCCGACACACGACGAACAGATGCGCATCCTCGACCGCCTGAACCAAGCCGAAGCGTTCGAAACGTTCTTGCAGACCAAGTACGTCGGGCAAAAACGCTTCTCGCTCGAGGGTAGCGAATCGATCATCGCCCTGCTCGACGAAATCATCCAAGATGCGGCCGATTTCGAGCTCGACGAGGTCGACATCGGGATGGCACACCGCGGTCGCCTCAATGTACTCGCCAACATCGCGGGAAAGACGTATGGCCAAATTTTCCGCGAGTTCGAAGGCACCACCGACACGAGTACTGTCCAGGGCTCCGGTGATGTCAAGTACCACCTCGGAACCGAAGGGGAATTCATCACGGCAAAGGGTCAAAAGATCCCTGTCTACCTCGCGGCCAACCCATCGCACCTCGAGGCGGTCAATGGCGTTCTTGAGGGCATCGTTCGCGCCAAGCAAGACCACAAGCCGATCGCGTCGTTCACTGTTCTGCCTATCCTCGTTCACGGTGACGCCGCAATGGCAGGTCAGGGTGTCGTGATCGAAACGATGCAGATGGCACAATTGCGCGGATACCGCACTGGCGGAACGATTCACGTCGTCGCGAACAATCAGGTCGGATTCACGACGCTTCCGAAAGACGCTCGCACATCACTGTATTCAACCGACGTCGCGAAATCGGTTCAAGCCCCCGTCTTTCACGTCAACGGAGATGACCCCGAGGCCGTCGTTCGTGTCGCCAAGCTCGCTGTCGGCTATCGTCAAAAGTTCAAGCACGATGTGGTTATCGACGTCGTCTGTTATCGCCGACGCGGTCACAATGAGGGTGACGACCCGTCAATGACACAGCCACTGATGTACAACCTCATTGAAGCCAAGCGTTCGGTTCGCACCCTCTACGCCGAATCGCTCGTTGGTCGTGGGGACATTACCCAAGAGGAATACGACGGCGTTCAAGCCAAGTTCCTTGCGCTGTTGGAAAAGGCGTTCACCGATACCCACGAAGACGAAACCGCGTCCACGGGGATCTCGGTCGGGATCGCGACGGCGTCCCAGATTCAGCGCCACCCCCAGTCGACCGCGGTCGATGCGTCCGTCGTTCACCGCATTGGCGACGCTCACGGTGCGCCACCCGAGGGGTTCTCGGTCCACCCCAAGCTCGAGCAATTACTCACGAAGCGGATCGAGATGAGCCGGAGTGGCGACATTGATTGGGGTTTCGGCGAACTTCTCGCTCTTGGCTCACTCGTGCTCGAGGGCAAAAAAGTTCGATTCGCCGGTCAGGACGCTCGTCGCGGCACCTTTGTCCAGCGCCACGCTGTGTTCCACGATCGGGTAAACGGTCAAGAATGGTTGCCGCTCACGAACCTGTCCGACAACCAGGGACGCTTCTACATCTACGACTCACTCCTTTCGGAGTACGCCGCGATGGCCTATGAATACGGTTATACCGTTGGAAACCCCGACGCGCTCGTCCTGTGGGAGGCGCAGTTCGGTGATTTCGCCAACGGCGCACAAACGGTCATTGACGAATTCATCTCGTCCTCGGAACAGAAGTGGGGACAGAACTCAGGGTTAGTCCTGTTACTCCCCCACGGCTACGAAGGACAGGGGCCAGACCACTCGTCGGCACGCATCGAGCGATTCCTGCAGATGGCCGCCGAAGGCAACATGACAATCGCGCGCCCATCGACACCGGCGTCTTATTTCCACCTGCTGCGACGCCAGGCCTACGCGCAACCTCAGCGTCCGCTCATTGTGTTCACGCCGAAGGCGATGTTGCGACTTCGTGGGGCAACGAGCAGTGTTGACGACTTCACCACCGGCACATTCGAGCCCGTGCTCGACGACCAGAGTGTCGAAGGCCAATCGCGCCGTGTCCTGCTTCACGCGGGGAAGATTCACTACGACCTCCTCGCCGAGCGCGAGAAACGTGCACTATCCGGCGTTGCGCTGGTCCGCATGGAACAGTACTACCCGTTCCCCGACGACCAAATACGCGCAATCGTTGCCCGATACCAGGGCGCCGAACTCGTCTGGGTACAGGACGAGCCCGAAAACCAGGGCGCGTGGCCATTCATCGC
>CAIRWJ010000011.1 GCA_903882245.1 uncultured Microbacteriaceae bacterium
AAAATCTGTTGGACAAGTTCAACCATTGCGCGGGGTGGGATCAGGTCGCTCGCGGATTCGCCCGATCCATCGACGAATGTGGCCCGGGTCATGTCCACACCGTGTTTGATGAGCGAACTAAGCACAAGTTGTTGAATGGAGTCGGATCCTCCATCGAATCCCGCGCTGACCGAGGAGGCCCGCATGAGAAATTCCGCCAGCGTGTTATCTGAATACAGCAGCATCTGGGGGATGAGTTGGGACACGGGAGCCGAACTTACGGACGCGAGTTCTGTCGCGTTGCTCGGCGCACTTTCATAGTCGATTTCGACGTCGCCGTCACCATTTCCCGCCTGTTGCAGCGCCGCAACAAATGCGTTGGCCGCACGACCCGCTGGATCAGTCGAACGAGGGCTCGTCTGCTGCCCCGGTTTTGCACGGTCACCGTCAACCATAAATGGAACGATTCGCGGTTGGTATCCGATTGTCCGTTCGGACTCGGGCCAGGTTGGATGCCACGCGTCGTCGATAGGGAACATCGATAGGTCAATCGAGACCCTCGTGATCGTTGGATTTTCTGGGTACTCAGCTTGATAAGAGGTCACCGTTTCACTGGCAAGTTCGGCGATGCTCGCCGAACCGGCGTAAACAGAAGTTCCTCCTGCGCGAAGTGTGGGGTCCCCGCCACCAATCACGATAACGGTCCCCGCTGTTGAACCATCAACTACGCGCGTTGTGAGTCGACCGTCTTTCCCAAGAATGTCGAGGGCCACCGCGGCGGTGATAACTTTCATGACGCTCCCCATGGGAATGGGATCCTCGGCATTGTTGGTGAGCAATGGGCTTCCGGATTCGTCGAATACAACGACGGTTTGTGTGCCGAGCAGGGTGTCATTCATTGCGCTTCCCACCGAACAGGTTCGAACCGCCGACGCGCCGACTGGCTCGGTGGGTACCGGTCGAGCAATCGCCGTCGGATCAGCAAACGGGTTTGCCGAACCTGCTGGCAAAAAGTACCCGGCCGCAAATGACGCGCCAGATACGAGGATCCCGACAATACCGAGAACGAGAAGAGGGTTCAGAGAACGTCGAGGTGGTGTTGAAGATTCTGGGCGGTCAGTTGTCAACGATTCGCTCCTCTCTGGCATGTGACGATTCCGAGCCGACTACGAGGTTCGAACTCGTGACCTTCTGTTTACAAGACAGATGCTCTACCAGCTGAGCTAAGTCGGCGACATCACCAGAGTAGCAAGTGACCTCTGGTGACGAGGGCTACTGCTGCACGCCTGCGGCGGTCACAACAGCGCGAAGAAACTCTTCGATGCTGAACTGCGTCGTGGCGGTCGGGTCATACGACGGGTTGAACTGCTTGCCGTTAATGACGATCGTCGGGGTTCCGGTCACGCCCTCGAATTTCTTGTCCAAGTTGTTGATCGCGATGTCACCGCTAATCGCACGTTCGGTGCTCGCCTTGACCCAGTCCTTGAACTGCAGGTCGTTGATGCACGCCTTGACCTTCGGACCGGCTCCCGATTGTGTCGCGAATCCGATGAGTTTTTCATCTGTCCAACCAGGAGTTTCCTCTAGTGGCTGGTTATCAAAAAGCGCGTTGTGGAAGTTCATGAAACTGTTGGGGTAATCATTTGCCACACAAGCCGCAGCGTTCGCTGCACGCAGTGAGTACTGAGTACCTTGCGAACGGTTTGTCAAAATGGCAATGGGGTGAATCTCGATTGTTGCCGCACCGCGAGCGAGAAGATCATCTATTGCGGGCTTGTTGGCTTCTTCGAACTGACCGCAAATCGGGCACAGGTAGTCAACGTACAACGTGATGTCGACGACTCCCGCTGCGTTCGGGGGGCTCGCAACGGGGCTTGCTTCGGACGGGTTCGCGGGAGTCGTCACGGCGACGTTCCCGGTCGCGATCTTGATTCCGTCACTCTGCATGTTGAGCGGCCCAGGGCCGGCTGGCTTGAACGCGGTGAGGATAACGGCAGCCAGTGCACCAATGACAGCGAGTGCCAATACTCCAAGTCCTAGTTGGACAAAAACACGGTTACGCTTTTCGCGTGAACTGCCCGCGAGTCGCATTTCACGGGCCTTTTCGCGCGCTAATTCCCGAGCTTGGTTACGGTTAGGTCGTTGTGCGTTCATTGAAAATTTATCCTGACTTCCGTGCGACGAATGCGCAAATTACTGACAACTTCCCTAGTTTAGCGCGCACGCGCGTTTCGGCAATTCGTGGACACCCTCGGTTGGGTTCGCAGGGTTGCTAACGGCTGCCGGCAATTACCGATCGGCGCATGGCGATTTCATAGAGTGTGATCGAAGTTGCAATTCCAGCGTTGAGAGATTCTGTGGCCGTACCGATCGGGATCGACACAATAGCGTCGCAGTTTTCGGTGACGAGGCGCGACAAGCCCTTCCCCTCACTCCCCACGACGATGAGCAACGGACGATCCGCGATGTCAATGTGAGGCAATGACATGTCCCCATCACCATCGAGACCGATGACAAAGACTCCGCGTTCCTTGAAGTTCTTAATCGCCTGGTTGAGATTCGACGCCATCGCAACCGGAAGCCTCGCTGCTGCACCGGCAGACGTTTTCCACGCTGCCGCGGTGACCCCCACGCTGCGGCGTTGCGGCACGATGATTCCGTGTCCACCAAAAGCGGCGGCAGATCGAATGATGGCGCCGAGGTTGCGAGGGTCGGTCACGCCGTCCAGAGCAACAAACAACGGGGTTTGTCCGCGAGTTTCGACGGCGTCAAGAAGTTCGAGCGGGTGACTGTAGGCATAAGGAGGCACCGCCAATGCAATTCCCTGATGCACCGAGTTCTCACCGCACAGGCGGTCCATTTCGGGACGCATGATCTCGAGGATCGCGATCCCCTTTTTCGTAGCGAGCGAGAGGGTCTCTTTGACGCGATCATCAAATTCGACCCGCGAGGCGATGTACAGAGTCGTTGCGGGAACGTTCGTTCGAAGCGCCTCGAGCACGGAGTTACGTCCGTTGATGATCTCGTTATCGCTGTCCTTGCCTCGACGAACGGTCTTCTGAGGGGCCTTCGAGCCCGTCTTGCCAAAACGTTCGCGGGCTTCGGTCAATCGATCTTGCGCAATTTTGCGCTTCCCCGCGGGATGCCACGTCCGGTCTTCCGCCTTGGGGGTGGGTCCTTTGCCTTCGAGGGAACGGCGCTGTTTTCCGCCGGAGCCTTTCAAGGGGCCTTTCTTGTTCTTTGCCGCTCCTGGTCGTCCTGGCTTAACCATTGGTGATACTCCATCGGGTTGTGTCGGCGCCGTCTTCCAGCGTGATTCCCGCGGCGTCGATATCGTCGCGAATTCTGTCGGCCGTCGGCCAATCTTTGTCCGCGCGGGCGCGGTTGCGTTCTGAGATCAGTCGGTCAATGAGTGTTCCCAGTGCCGCGTGGGTCGCATGATGGGAGTCTGCCTCGACGGTCAGTCCCAGCACATTCACCATCGCCGCGACCTCGTTCGCACGGGCGAGAATTGCGGCGGAATCGGCGGCATCGAGCGCAGTGTTCCCCGCGCGAACCGCGTCGTGGAGAACCGCCAGAGCGGCCGGCACGGCGAGGTCATCATCCATTGCGGCCGCGAAAGCGTCAGGTACCTCGGGGGCGGCGGTGACGAGGTCAGCGGTCCGACGAGCAAACCCGCGAATTCGATCCCATGCCGCGGCGGCTTCCGCGAGCGACCCTTCGTGGACGTCCATCGTTGAGCGATAGTGCGGAGCAAGGAGAAAGTACCGAGCCGTCGCCGAATCGGTCTGCGACAACAAATCTTCTGCTCCCATCTCGTTTCCGACCGACTTGGACATCTTGTGCCCGTTCATCGTGACGAGCCCATTGTGAAGCCATGTCGTGGCAAAATCGTCACCGGCTGCGCGCGACTGTGCGAGTTCGTTTTCATGGTGTGGGAATCGGAGGTCAAGCCCTCCGCCGTGGATGTCGAACCCAGACCCGAGAAAACGGGTTGCCATGGCGGAACACTCAATGTGCCAGCCGGGTCGACCAAGGCCCCACGGGGATTCCCACGATGCCGTTGCCGGCTCGGAATCTTTGCGCCCTTTCCACAGTGCAAAGTCGCGAGGGTCTTTCTTTCCGCGCTCAGAATTCGCCTCATCCGATTCGACCTCGTCGGGCGACTGCCGTGTTAGTTGGCCGTAATCAGACCATGATGCGACAGAGAAATACACATCCCCTGAACCATCGGCGGCAGCGTAGGCGTGCCCGCGGTCGATCAATCGAGAAATGAGCGTGATCATGTCCCCGATGTGCCCGGTCGCCCGCGGCTCAATGGTCGGAGGCAGGATTCCCAGCGCCGAGGCTGCGGTGTCAAACGCACGTTCCATTCGTGCTGCGAGCGCCCACCATTCCTCGGTTCCAGAAACGGCCAAGATTTTGTCGTCGATGTCGGTGACGTTCCGAACGAGCGTCACCGTGAAACCTCGGTACGTTAACCAACGGCGCCACAGGTCGTAAACGAGAGCACTGCGAAGGTGTCCGATGTGCGGTTCGGACTGAACCGTCGGCCCACACACGTAGATACCCACCTGACCGGGGACACGCGGTTCGAAGTCGCGCAAGGATTGCGAGACGGTATCGAACAGACGGATGGGCACTTGCCCATGTTACCGAGCGTTATCGTGCGGCGACGTGAGCGATGGCGATGGCGGTGATTCCCTTGCCCTCACCGGTGAAGCCCAATCCGTCGGTTGTTGTCGCGCTGACCGAGACGGGTGCTCCGAGGATGCCGGTGAGCGTGTGCTCGATTTCGACTCGTCGCGGTCCTATTTTGGGCCGGTTTCCCACAATCTGAACAGACGCCGATCGGGGCGCCAAACCAATTTCCGCGAGCTTGTCGAGGGCCCCGCGAAGAAACACGTCGCCTCGAGCACCCGAATATCGGGGGTCGTCCGTCCCGAATACCGTGCCGATGTCGCCGAGCCCCGCACCAGACAACAGGGCGTCACAGAGTGCATGGGCGACAGCGTCCCCGTCAGAATGCCCGGACAGGCCGGCTTCGCCTGGCCATTCGAGGCAGCCCAACCACAACGGCTCCGAATCGCCGAACGCATGAGTATCAGTTCCGAGTCCGACCCGAATTGACCCGGCCAGAGTCGCGAGGTCTGCCTCGACGGTGATCTTGTGTGAACGTTCGTCTCCGGCAACCGTCCGAACGGTTCCCCCAGTTCCGCGCCAGATACTCGCGTCATCGGTGAAGTCCCCAATTGTGTCGGCGATCGCCGCGGCGTATCCCGCGCCAGGGAAGCCTTGCGGGGTTTGCACGCGATAGAGACGCGCGCGCTCCGTGTTTTCCGTCACGATGCCTTCGTCGGCGACAACGATGGTGTCCGCGACGGGTAGGACCGGAACGGCGGCATCGTTCGTTTTCACCACAGAGGCAATGACGCGGTCGAAAACGTCAATCGGTGCACCAAAACGAGCGACATCGTGAATCAGCACAACATCGACGCCCGGCATCACTGCCATGGCACGTCGAACGCTGTCCGTCCGAGTTTCGCCACCAGCAACGACCGTTGCGATGACTCCCGTATCGTTAACGATCGCCCTCAGGGCATCGAGGTGTGCGGGCGGGCCGGCGATGACCAACGCAGTGGGGCTGACGCCACGCACCACGTCGAGCGCTCTGGCGAGCATGGTCGTTCCATCAATGTCGACGAACGCCTTGGGGATTCCGCGTCCGAGCCTCACGCCCGAACCGGCCGCAACGATGACGATTCCGACCGTTGGCATGGGTGACTAAGAGGCGAGGACCTCGTCGAGACGGTTCGAGGCGCGTTCCTCATCCGTCTTTTCGGCGAGGGCGAGTTCCGAAATGAGAATCTGACGGGCCTTTGCCAGCATGCGCTTTTCACCCGCCGACAATCCACGATCTTGTTCACGACGCCACAGGTCACGGACAACCTCGGACACCTTGATGACGTCACCCGACGCGAGCTTTTCCAGGTTTGCCTTGTACCGACGAGACCAGTTAGCGGGCTCTTCGACAATAGGGTCGCGAAGGACACCAAAGACGAGTTTGAGTCCGGCCTTGTCGATGACGTCACGAACACCGACGTCTTCGACCTTGCTTTCGGGAACCATGATTTCGAGGTTGCTTTGAGAAACCTGAAGCTTGAGGAATTTCTGCTGTTCGCCCTGAAAATCACGAGTGGTGATTGCGATAATCTTTGCCGCACCGTGGTGGGGATAAACGACGGTTTCGCCGACTTTGAATGCCATGTAGTTGGTTCTCCTTTAGCAGAAATTCAATTTTACCACAGACGACCACCGTGAATCTTCCCGCAGGGCGCCGTTGCCCACTCCGCTAGACTGAACACGGAATTACCGTCCCACTCGATAAGGATTTGTCGTGACTATTCGCGCACTTGCCAGTACCGCCCTCGCCGCAACGTTGTTGTTGGGAACCGCCGGATGCGGCATCTTTGTCGACTCCGCCACTCTGAAGCCTTATTCGGCAGGCGACGGACTCAATGTCAACGTCGGCGGATTGCAATTGCGCAACGTGCTCGTCATCACTGACGAGTCGGGCGATGCTTCGCTCGTCGCCACGATTGTCAATGACACGACGAATGTGCAGTACCTCACCGTCGAGTTCCGGACCGACACCCCAATCGACCTCACCGTGATTGCCAACGAGGGCCTCACCAAAGTCGGACTTGCTGACGACAACCCAGCCATCGCGACCGGAACTGGACTCAAGGCCGGCCAATACGTCGACATCTATTTCCAGTACGGCGGACAAGATGGCGTGATGATGTCAATCCCCGTGCTCGACGGTACCTACGAGCTTTACGCTCCGTATGCACCGTCGTTGTTTGTTCCAGAGCCGGTAGTTGTTCCCTCCGCAACTCCGTCCGCCACCCCCGAAGGCTAGTAGGACACTACTTCTTCCCCTGGTTCGCCACGGCGGCCGCGCCGGCTGCCGCCGCCTCAGGGTCCAAGTATTCGCCCGCGCCGATGGGCGTCAAGGTGTCGTCAAGCTGATAGACCAGCGGAATTCCGGTCGGGATATTCAACTCGGCGATCGCGTCGTCACTGATGCCTTCGAGGTGTTTGATGAGCGCCCGAAGCGAATTTCCATGGGCCGTTATCAGCACGGTCTTTCCAGCACGGATGTCCGGAGCGATATCGCTCGTCCAATACGGAAGCATGCGGTCAATGACGAGAGACAGTGATTCTGTGCGCGGAAGGTCCGCGCCGAGATCGGCGTATCGCTCATCGTGTGCCTGGGAAAACTCTGAGTTGTCATCCAGAGCGGGCGGCGGAACATCGAACGACCGACGCCACAATTGAAACCGTTCTGGCCCAAATTCTTCAAGGGTCTGCGCCTTGTCCAGTCCTTGCAGAGCACCGTAGTGACGCTCATTGAGTCGCCAGGATCGCTTCACCGGAATCCAGAGACGGTCAGCGGTGTCGAGGGCGATGTTCGCCGTCTGAATTGCACGCGTCAGCAAGCTCGTGTACAGAACATCGGGCTTCAGCCCGCTCTGTGCGAGAAGTTCCCCGGCACGCGTTGCCTCCGCCACACCCTGCTCCGACAGCCGAACGTCAACCCAGCCAGTGAAAAGGTTCTTCTGGTTCCAGATCGAGTTTCCGTGACGAAGCAAAATCAGCGTGTGAGTCATGTTCATTAGCCTAACGAGCCAGAATGGTGGG
>CAIRWJ010000012.1 GCA_903882245.1 uncultured Microbacteriaceae bacterium
GCGACTGGGTCAATGCGGGGTTGACGCCCGCCATCGGTTCGTCGAGCATGACGAGTTCCGGGTTCGTCATCAGTGCCCGAGCCATCTCGAGCAGTTTGCGTTGACCTCCGGAGAGTGACGCAGCAAAGTCGTCGCGCTTGGTGTCGAGTTTGAATCGCGTCAAGATCTCGAGGGCTTTCGCTTCAATCTCGATTTCCTTCTTCTTCCAGAGGAAGGGAAACAGGCTCGCGCTGAGATTTTCCCCCGTCTGTTCGGTGCTTCCCAACTTCATGTTGTCCATGACCGTGAGAAGCCCCAGAGCCTTGGTCAACTGGAAGGTGCGGATGAGTCCCTTACGCGCCACCTTGAAGGCCGAGACCTTCGCGAGCGACTGCCCGTTGAACGACCACGAACCTTTGTCCGGCTGGTCGAATCCGGTGAGCAGGTTGAAGAACGTCGTTTTTCCCGCACCATTCGGTCCAATGAGCGCCGTGATGGCGTTGCGGGGAATTTCAAGGTGCTCGACGTCGACGGCGACCAGTCCCCCGAACTGGCGGTGGACGCCGTCCGCGACCAGGATGGGGTCTTTCTTGGCGACGCCGGGCTTGATGGCGCCAACGTGCAAGCCCGTGGACTTGACGGGGGACGAGGAGGATACGTTACTTGACAAAGGTCAACTCCTTCTTGTTTCCGAATAGTCCCTGAGGTCTGAAGACCACGAGGAGGACAAGCGCGAACCCGACGATGATGTATTTGATCTGCGCCGCCTGGATCGTCGTGAAGGGCATCAGCCCGGCGTCCGCCAAGGCCGGGAAAATCAGCCCGAGGAACGCCTGGAGCACCCAGAAAATGATCGAACCCGCGAGTGGGCCAAATACCGTTGCGGCACCACCGAGTAGCAGCGCCGTCCAGAGGAAGAAGGTCAGCGAGGTCACGTACACCGACGAGTTGACGTTGGTCGAGAACGCGAGCATGAGACCTCCGAGAGCCCCGAGGACTCCACCGATGATGAGGGCCTGCATCTTGTAGGCAAAAACGTTCTTGCCGAGCGAGCGGACGGCGTCCTCGTCTTCACGAATTCCTTTGATGACGCGACCCCACGGCGAGTTGACCAGTCGCCATACGATGAAGATTGCGAGCGCGAGAATGATGATTCCGACGATGCGGAGATACCACGTGCGTTCGTTGTCCAAGAACGGCACAAAACCGTACTCGCCGGGCGGGATTGGGTTCGAGTCGTTGAAGCCACCGGCTCCGACAGTGGGGTTTGTGACTGTTCCACCCGGGCCGTTGAAGCCGGAGAGCCCGTCAGCGGAGCCGGTGAGCCCGCCGAATGCCGAGCTCAGCAACATCAAACGGACGATTTCTGCCGCGGCGATCGTCACGATGGCGAGGTAGTCACCCCGAAGTCGCAGCGTGGGAATTCCGAGAATCAGGGCGAAAACAATGGATGCTGCGATTCCGACAAACGCGGCGAGATACCAGGGAAGGCCGAAGGACAGAATACCGATCGCGTAACCGTAGGCACCGAGTGCCATGAAGCCCGCCATACCCATGTTGAGAAGTCCACCGAAACCGAAGTGAAGCGCGAGACCGAGCGTCGCCAGGGCGTACGCAATGGTCGTCGGGGCGATAATGAACGAGATTGACGACGTGAAGATTCCGAAGAAGTCCATGAGCTATCCCACCCTTTCCTTTCGTCCGAGAATTCCTTGAGGGCGGAACAGCAGAATTCCAATCAGGACCACGAGAGCTCCGACATATTTGAGGTCGGAGGGGATGAACAAGCTCGACCCTTCGACAAGGATTCCCACGATGAGTGAACCAATGAGCGCGCCATAGGCCGTGCCAAGCCCACCGAGGGTCGTCGCGGCAAAGATGAGCAGAAGAATCTGTCCACCCATATCCCAGCGAATTCCTGGGCGGAAATAGGCCCAGAGAATTCCGGAGAAACCGGCGAGAACAGACCCGATGATCCAGACAATCCGAACGACACCGTCGACGTCGATTCCCGACGATGCGGCGAGGCTGGGGTTGTCCGAGATGGCACGGGTTGCTTTACCAATCTTGGATGCACTGAGCCACCAGGCGAACACGATGATGATCAAGACTGACACCCCCATGCTGACGATGTCGATCATGCTGAGCGAGACTGACCCGAAAAGGTTGAAACGTTCGGCGCCCGATCCCGGAAGTTGCTCGGTCTTGCCCCCGATGAAGAACTGATAGGTGTATCGAATGCCGAGCGACAGGCCGATAGAGACGATCA
>CAIRWJ010000013.1 GCA_903882245.1 uncultured Microbacteriaceae bacterium
ATTTCTGAAACCTTTTTCTCGACAGACGCCGACCAACTGAGGAGGGCAAAAGACGTCGGCCACATGTCGCCGTCGTCCAGTTGGGCGGAATCCTGGAATCCGAGTGTCGAATATCGGGACTTGAACTTGGCAGCATCCTGGAAGAACAACACCACTTTTCCGTCCAGGAAATATGCTTGCATCCCGTACCAGGTCTTGACTTCCAGCCCCGGTGCAATCGTCGTCACCAGACGATGGACGCTCTCGGCGATTTTTCGATCCGCTGGTGCCATTGCGCCGATTTTTTCGAGCACCGCCGTTAGCCCGTCAACTTTTTTGCCCTTGACCTCGGCAGCGCGGTCTTTCATGGCAGCGCGTTCTGCTGCCGTCCATTTATCGGCCATCAGATTCCCCTTGTTCTATCATCCAGTTAAGCGCGCGAGTCGATCTCAGCGATAAGGGCTTCGACCTTGGCTCGAATCTCGTCGCGAATTGGTCGAACACCATCGATACCCTGTCCGGCTGGGTCATCCAGCGGCCAGTCGAGATAGGTCTTGCCAGGGAAGAACGGGCAGCTATCCCCGCAGCCCATCGTAATGACGTAGTCAGAGTCTTTGACTGCTTCGGTCGTCAAGACCTCGGGTGCGTTGTTCGCGATGTCGATGCCCTCTTCGGCCATCACGGCAATTGCCGAGGGATTGATCTCGTCTTTCGGCTCTGTGCCAGCAGATAGGACCGTGACCCGGTCTCCCGCGAGAGTCTGAAGGTAACCCGCGGCCATTTGCGATCGACCAGCGTTGTGAACGCAGACGAACAGCACAGTGGCTTTCATGAGGCTAAAGACCTTTCGATTTGCGAAGATATCCGACGAGCGCGTTGGCATGGCCGTGTCCGATGCCATGTTCCGATTTGAGCCATTCAACCTGCTCCATGTGCTTTGCATCAAGGCTACCTTCAAGCAGTTCAAACCAATGGGTAACCGGCTTGCCATACTTCTTCTCAATTGACGGGAAGTACGAGGCTGGCCCCTGAATTTTGTCGGTCACAAACCAAATATATCCGAGTCGATTAGAGGGTGTGAATAGGCTTGAGATACTCACCCGCGGAAGGTCCCTAATGACAAATGCATCCACCGTTCGTTTTTCTCCTCGACACCTCTTTCGTTTCTTCGCATTCACCGAAGCGGTCACCTGGACACTTCTGCTGGGGGGTCTCGCGTTTCGAGCAGCGTTTGGCGCACCCCCGACCATGCTCACCATTGTCGGCGGGATCCACGGCGCGGTGTTCCTTGGTTACGGTGTGGTGGCTGCTCTAGTCGGTGTGAACAACCGTTGGGGGGTCGGGCGCACGGTTCTGGGAATTGCACTCGCGGTTGTTCCCTACGCGACGATTCCGTTCGAAATTCGAACCGAAAAGGCTGGTCGGCTCGCTGGCGCTTGGCGTCGCACGGCAACGAGCGACCCGCGTGATGCGCACTGGTTTGATCGTCTATACCGGTGGTTCCTCAACCGGCCGATGCTATTGGTCCTGGTGTTGCTGACGGTGATTGTCGCTATATTTGCGACATTAATCCTCATCGGACCTCCCGGCGGTTGGCCGGTCGACGAGGGCTAGGCGACGCCACCAACGACGGTGAATGTCCCAACGACAACATCGCCCGTTCGCGCCATCGCAACAACGACCGATCCGTAGCCGCCCCGCCATTCGCTGTGGCGTCGAGTGTGCTCACTTTCGGGAACGACGGTGTCAACGGCAAAGCCTGACGGTGTTGCCACGCCCGAGACCTGGGCTCCGTTCACCGTCACCGAGACGTCGGCTGCGTCCGTGCGAATCTCGATGTGGATAGCGACCATTCCATCGACTACTGGCCCCGTCGTGCTGATGACCGTAAGTGACGGTTGATCTGACCCGGCGTCGCCGCGAGTGACCCACCCGGACGCCGGAACCTCTGGGGTGCGCGGAGGCGGGACCCTCCCGATGTGCGCCCGATCGAACGCGGAGGCGAAAGCCAGAAGGTTGGTGTCGTCATAACCACGGCCCGCGAACGTGAGTCCAACCGGCATGCCAATGTCGCTCATGTTGCCCATGGGAACCGTCACGGTCGGAATGCCGAGGTGACGGATCACGACGTTTCCGTTCGCGACCCACGTTCCGTTTCGCCACCCAAGCACGGCCGAGGCGGGGTCCACATCCATGTCAGCAGGGCCAACATCCGCGACCGCTGGAAACACAACGGCATCGAGTCGGTTCTCGTCCATCCACTGCTCAAGGTCGACTCTCCGGGCCTCTTCGAGTCCGCGCAGCCCTTCAGCGATAGTTGGGATGTCCTCCAGTTTCGCAATGCCCTCTCGTCTCGCGTCGGTTACATAACTGTCAAGCGTGACGTCCTCGGGCGAAAACCGCGACTGGTGAATCCCGTACTGGTCTTCCAAAGCACCAGTCGGTTGAGGGAAGATTCTCGATGCATCGACGTCGACCAGCGCATGGAGTTCCGGGTCACCGTTTGCAGCGAGGAATTCATTCCAGCCCCACATGCTGAGTTCGTGTAGTTCGCGGTCCGCAAACCCTTCAGGCAGCAGTTGGCGCGCGACAAGATTGTGGGACGCACCTTGTTTGTCCTCATATCGGGTGACAACGGGAAAATCAGTTTCGACGACTTCGGCACCAAGTCGCTCGAGCGTGAGCGTGGCGTCTCGCCAACGCTCGACTACAGATTCCCGGGTCTCGATAGGGTCGGAAGTTTCGAAATCGGCGTTGATGTACATCCTTGGTATCGCGATTCGCTTTCCCGACAGGGCATTGCCCTTTGCGAGCGCCGCATACGATTCGGGTCGCATCTCGGAGGACGGTGGTGTTGCAATCCAGGGCTGCACCCGCCAGAAGTTCCCGCGCGTGACGATGTCGTCCTCAACGATGACGTCGAGCAACGCGAGCATGTCCTCCATCGTGCGAGAGTGTGGAACGACAACGTCCATCGTGGG
>CAIRWJ010000014.1 GCA_903882245.1 uncultured Microbacteriaceae bacterium
CATCGCGTCGGAAAAATACAATTCTGATTTGCGGTCGCGCTCTAGTTTCCGCGCAACGTCCCAATCGATGTTCATCTGTTCCGTATCCCACAATGAACCAAGGCCCAAGAGGTTTTCATTTCCCGTCATATGTCGAATGATAGGTAGCACAATTCAACCTCATCGACTTATCCACAGATTTTCACGACCTGGCTCACGCTTCCGCAAACTGCGACAAGGTTGTGGCGTAATGAGGCAAAGCCTCTGTCACGAATCCACGCTCCGGAATCGAGTACAGCAATGGTTGCAACAATCTCCTCATCAGAACCACCTCGGAACAACTCGTCACGCGCAACGGAATTCTTTGATCCACAACCAACGCCGCGAGTCGAATTACCAGACCCACGGGAAACAATTGAACGACTCGCGCTCATCGGTTGCGAAATCATCGCGGGGATACGTCCGGTCGAACAGATCGGGCGGTGGGTCACAGAAGATGTTTATCGCGTCGTGGCCGAACGCTCCATTGCGGCGCGTCGAAATCGTCTTGCACGCGCCGAAACGATCAAATCCGCGCCCCTGATTATTGTTGGGCTCACCGTCGTCACCGAACCTCGCGACGGCGTCGTCGAGGGCGTCAGTTTGGTTCGCTTCGGCCAACGAACACGTGCCGTGTGCGTTCGCCTCGAGGGGCTCGACCGTCGCTGGCGCGCGAGTGCACTCGCATTGCTCTAGTTACTCGAGCGACTGACCGAACGCGCCCTTTGCGCCGCCGCCCTGCGCGGGCGGTTGCTGATTTCCGCGGCGGGGGCGCATACGCTCTTGGGGAGCGTTCGGTTGACGACCGGTCTGATCGAGGATGACGGTTTCGCCGTCCTCGTTCGGAGCCGAATACGACAGGCCTTCCGTCGGGATTGGTGCTGGCGCAATGCCGGGCGCCTGAACCTGGGTGACGCCGCCGGCCGGAACGACCTGTACGTCGAGGTTGAAGATGAATCCGACCGACTCCTCGCGAATCATGCCCATCATTGCTTGGAACATCGTGAAACCCTCGCGCTGGTATTCAATCAGGGGGTCGCGCTGCGCCATCGCTCGAAGACCGATTCCGTCCTTGAGGTAATCCATCTCATAAAGGTGGTCTCGCCAGCGGCGATCGATGACCGACAACACAACGCGACGCTCGAGTTCTCGGATGGCGGCTTCGCCGAGTGACCCTTCGCGGATGCCGTATTGGATCATCGCATCGGCGATAAGTTCACGCGTTACATCAGCCGGAGCGATTTTGGCAGCGTATTCGGCAAGGACTTCGTGCACCGAGATCGTGACGGGGAAGATTTGCCGTACATCAATCCAGAGGCGTTCCAAGTCCCAGTCATCCGAGTTGCGGGCGCTTCCCGTGTTCTGGTTGACAACCTCGGTGACACTGCGTTCGATGAACGATGTCACTTTGTCCTTGATTGAAGCACCTTCAAGAATCTGGCGACGGTCGCCGTAGATTGCCTCGCGTTGGCGGTTCAAGACGTCGTCATATTTGAGAACATTCTTGCGGATTTCGGCGTTACGTGCCTCGACCTGTGACTGCGCGGACTGGATGGCTCGCGAGACGAGCTTTGACTCGATGGCCATGTCCTCGTCGCCCGTTCGGCTCATGATGGCCGCCGCCGCGCCCGAATTGAAGAGACGCATGAGGTCATCCTGCAGCGAAAGGTAAAAGCGGCTCTCGCCCGGGTCGCCTTGTCGTCCCGAACGACCGCGAAGCTGGTTGTCGATACGACGGGATTCGTGGCGCTCGGTGCCAAGAACGTAGAGTCCGCCGGCAGCAACAACCTTTTTGGCTTCGACAGACACTTCGGCCTTCACCGCGGTGAACACTTCGTCCCACCGCGCTTCGAATTCTTCGGGGTTTTCGGTCGGGTTGAGTCCCGCCTGGTGGAGTTTGGTTACCGCGATGAATTCGGCGTTTCCGCCGAGCATGATGTCGGTACCGCGACCCGCCATGTTGGTGGCAACCGTGACCGCACCAAAGCGTCCAGCCTCGGCGACAATGGCGGCTTCACGCGCGTGGTTCTTTGCGTTGAGTACCTCGTGCTTGATCCCGCGCTTCGCCAAAAGCTTTGACAAGTTTTCGCTCTTTTCAACCGAAACCGTTCCCACGAGGACGGGCTGGCCCTTCGCGTGACGCGCTGCGATGTCCTCGACTACTTGGCGGTATTTCGCAGCCTCGGTAGCATAAATCAAGTCGGATTTGTCCAGGCGAATCATTGGGCGGTTCGTTGGAATCGCCACGACCCCCAATTTATATGTCGACGCAAATTCGGCGGCTTCGGTTTCGGCGGTTCCCGTCATTCCCGACAGCTTTTCGTAGAGGCGGAAGTAGTTCTGCAACGTCACCGTTGCCAATGTCTGGTTTTCTGCCTTTACGTCGACACCCTCTTTGGCCTCGATGGCTTGGTGAATACCTTCGTTGTATCGGCGACCCGACAGAATTCGCCCTGTGTGTTCATCGACGATGGCAACCTCGCCATTCATGACGACGTAGTCCTTGTCGCGGCGGAATAGTTCTTTCGCCTTGATTGAATTGTTCAGGAACGAAATCAGCGGCGTGTTGGCCGATTCGTAAAGATTATCAATTCCGAGATAGTCCTCTACCTTGGAAATTCCATCTTCTAAAACCCCAATCGTGCGCTTCTTCTCGTCAAACTCATAGTCGACATCGCGAACGAGTTTTTCGGCAATTTTCGCAAATTCACCAAACCATCGGTTCGCCTCGTCGGATCCGGGACCAGAGATGATGAGCGGGGTACGTGCCTCGTCAATGAGGATTGAGTCGACCTCGTCAACGATGGTGTAGAAGTGTCCGCGTTGAACCATGTCCTGGCGTTGCCACGCCATGTTGTCACGCAAGTAATCGAAACCAAATTCGTTGTTCGTGCCGTACGTGATATCAGCGTTGTATTGTTGGCGCCTCACGTCGGGGGATTGATTTGCGAGGATACAACCGACCGACATCCCCAGCATGCGGAAAATTCGGCCCATAAGTTCCGACTGGTACGACGCCAGGTAATCGTTCGTTGTAATGATGTGAACACCGCGCGACGGGATCGCATTGAGGAATGCGGACAGTGTGGCGACGAGCGTTTTTCCTTCACCTGTCTTCATTTCAGAAATGTTGCCGAGGTGAAGAGCAGCCCCACCCATTATCTGAACGTCATAGTGCCGAAAACCGAGTGTGCGCTTCGACGCCTCGCGGACGGCGGCAAACGCCTCCGGAAGCAGGTCATCGAGTGACTCTCCGGAAGAATAGCGCTCGCGGAAATGGACAGTTTCATCACGCAATTCCTCGTTGGAAAGCTTCGCGAAGACGTCCTCAAGTGAGTTGACGACATCTGCATAGTGCTTGAGTTTGCGAAGGGTCGCACCTTCACCAACGCGCAGAACTTTTTCCAGAAGATTTGCCACTCGGCACTCCGTTTCATGAGTCAATACGGCATTTGTGATTCCGTATCGGCGTGGTTTCTATTCTACGGTGAAACGATTTGCCCACCACGCAGAAGGAACACACGCAAACCGAGTCCTTAGGTGGTCAGCGGCGCGGTAGCCCGTTGCTCGGCAATCGCCAGTACCAGCACTCCCACCACGCGCAGCCCCGCCCTAACGCAAGCGTCGGTGGCGGCATCAATGGATGCACCCGTTGTCATCACGTCATCGACGATGACGACACGGGACCCCATCGGAGGTCGCCGTAAACCAACATGGATGTCTCGTCGGAGCCGCTCTAATCGATGACGGCCACGCTGCGTCCCGACATCGTCCATCAGTAAACAGTTCGCAACAGTGAGTTCCGCAGCCCGGGCAATTGTCGACCCGAGTCCGTACCCGCGCGCAAGGAATCCCGGTCGTGATGACGGCACGGGAACCGCAATCACGTTCCCCCACGGCAGAACCGCGTCGCGAAGCGCGCCGCCAAGACGACGAATCGCGGCGTGAGCACTGCGATGTTTCGCCGACAAGATGAGAGCCCGGAGTCCCCCGCGGTAGGTCCCGAGCGCAACGAGCGGGATACCTCGTGACGTGATTGCGCGGTGAGGAATTGCCGTGAAACGTGCGATGCAGGTGTCACATACCATCACGCCCCACGTTGAGCATCCGACACAACGCGAGTCGAAGAATTGTTCGATGAGGTGCACGTCTCAACAGTGCCGAAACCGCTTGCGCTTGGTCAGCGACCCCGCTACTCCGTGGATAACCCGCCCTAGTGCTGGGTTGCGAGCACGTCGGCGAAAACCCCGGTCGATTCCCAACCCCCACCGCGCGGCTTCCACAACTGGCCATCTGAAGACATGACGACGAGCCCCGCCACGCCACCGTTCCCTCCGGAAATCCGCGTCGGGTTCTGTGGGCGACCAATGAGCCGTGAGCTACCACCGACCGTCGCCACCTCGGCGTGAACCACACCATTGCGGCTTCCGAGAATAGCGACGTGCGTCGAGTCAGCCCACGCGAGATCAACAATGGAATCAGCGGAAACGGTGAGGCGCCGGAAGTCACTGAGAGACGTTGGCCGGCCGACACGGTCATACGAGATTGAGCTGACCAGAACAAATCCACGACCGAAATCGTTGACCGCGATTGCGACTCGTGCATCTTCACGAGAGACCTCGAGTCCGACGATTTGTGCAGAACTAGACCACGGTCCGGATACGTAAAACCCCCGACCATCGGTGGATACGAAAATCCGATTGGGCGAGTCAGGCTTCACCCACCACACTGATCCCGAGCCGTCGATCTGGGGTTCGATTAGTGACGCGTCCCCCAATTTCTTTTGTGTTTGGTCCGTCACTAGATAGACGCCTGTGGGCGCGGCGATGGCTGCAGCGTTGGTCGACGCGTCGAACGAGACCGACGTCGGCTTGAGGTCCACAATGCTGGCCGAACTAAGAGGAATCGATTCAATCTCTGACCCGGTTGCGTAACCGAACGAGTTGTCGGAAAGGATCAGTGGGCGGTCGTCTACGCGCGGATTAGGCTCAAGTCCGGGTACCGAAGGAATCGTCAATCGTGATTGGTTGACTGACATCGCCGTTGCAGTCACATCGGCGAATTCCCCGAGGCTCGCCCTCAGCTGCGCCAACATATCCTGTTGATCTGTGATTGAGGCCCGAATAACGTTGTCCGAAACGTCAACGGTCGCACCTCCCGAATCGGCATCCACCAGCACACTCACCAGTTCAGAGGCGTCGGGAAACGCGGTCGACGCATTGGGCAAATACGTTGATGGACCCGCGATCACCGCCCTGGCCACGGAGGCCACTGGATTGCCTTGTCGTGCAAAGATTCGAACATCCGGGATAAGTGCGGTTCGATTGTCATTGAAGAAGTAAGCGGCGTATTCGCCATAGGCCGAGGAAAAAGTCGATTCCGAGACCACAGAGATATCCGGCACTTCGGAAAGTCTCCACTCGCCGTTGACAAGAGAAAAACTGAAACTCCATTCAAAGGTTTTGGCGGGCTCAAAACTGGTAAGAACCCCTTCTTCATCCACCACAGACACAATCTCTGTTGTATAGGTCATCTCGGTTGCTGCGGTTACCTCGACCGCGTCATAGATCCCGCGAACGGCTGTACCCCTGGTCGGGTTCCAGATCAGGGCTGCCTCTTCCGTAAGAAAACTCCGCGCAATTCGAAAATTGTTTTGCGGCGCAGATCCAGCGCTGATGAAGCCATCAAAGATCTCGCGCTGTGTTGCGCCCTCGGCTGGTCCAGCGGGCACAAACTCCACTCCCGTCGGTGACTCAACCGTGTTGGGGCCAGCAACAAGAACAGGTCCCGTCGTAGGAATCGTCGCGCACCCAGTGAGCGACAAGACCGCGAGAATGAGCGCAACTTTACGCATCGGCTTCCTCGGCAATCGGCGGAAGTGCGAGCGGTGAAACGGGATCTACCGCACCGCCCTGTGGAATTGTCAGACGGAAGCAAGCGCCACGATTCGGTTCAGACCAGACGTCGATGACGCCCCCGTGAAGTTTCGCGTATCCGAGCGCAATCGCGAGACCTAACCCCGTTCCTCCCGATTGCCGTTGACGCGACGGGTCCGCCCTCCAAAATCGGTCGAATACACGCCCCACATCGGCCGATGTCATCCCGACCCCGTGGTCTCGAACCGCAAACGACACCGCCGAGGACGTGGAATCTACCCACACCTCGATGGGTCCGCCTTCTCCGTGATCGAGCGCATTAGAAAGAAAGTTGTGGAGAATTCGTCGAACCCGACGTGAATCGAGTTCAGCCGGCTTATGCCCACCAGGCGCAAAGAGAGTGATCGTTGATCCGTGTACATCAGCGATTGTCGCCATCTGTTCAATGCACGACAGTGCAAGTGTCGCCGGAACAACGTTCTCAAGCTCCAGTGCAGTTGCGCCCGCATCGTAACGAGACAGTTCAATAAGTTCCGAGAGAAGTTCCTCGAAGGTTTCAATTTGTCGATGAAGTAATTCAGCAGCGCGCGCCGAATCTTTGTCAAAGGTTTTGCGCTGTTTGAACAGCATGCTGCCCGCAAGTTTAATTGTCGTCAGTGGCGTGCGAAGCTCGTGGGAAACATCAGAAACAAACTGTTGTTGCAGAGTTGAGAGCGTTCCGAGTCGATTGATCTGTGCGGAAATCGATTCCGCCATTCGGTTGAATGATGCGGCTAACTTGGCGGCAACATCAGTGCCCTCGACGTTGATTCGCTCGTCAAGGTTGCCGTCAGCAAATCGTTCCGCTGTAGCTGCTGTTGTCATGATGGGCTGAATTGAACGCGTGGTGACGAACCACACGATGAGCCCAGTAATAACGACAAAAAACAGTTGGCCAGCTGAGAGGGCGCTCTGAACGAATGCGAGATTTCCATCGACGTCCGCCAGGTCGTAGACCAAAAGAAGGTCGTACCGGCCCGCCGTAGGCACGTCGATGTTGGTTCCCGTGACAATTCCGGGCGATCCACCGGGTACCTCAACCGACTGATAGTAAACGTTGGCCCGATCGTCATGGATCGCCTCCCGAAACGAGTCACTTACGACCGTCAATGGGAAACCAATGGACGAGG
>CAIRWJ010000015.1 GCA_903882245.1 uncultured Microbacteriaceae bacterium
GACAAGGCCGCGCACAACGGCCCCGCCTTTTGCCAAGGAGTCTGGGTCACCACGACGGGTGGCGACGTTCTCGACGCCGTGAACATCGCGTCAGACGGTTTGCAAGACCTCATCAGTTCCATCGAACCCGACACCATCACTCCCCTTCCCTTCGAACCTGGCGTCGCGTACGTCATTGCCGATGCCCTCAATCCAGACCGATCGCCGAACCTCATCTCGCCGCGAACCGTTCTCAAGAAGGTCATCGACGACTACAACACCCTCGGTCTCCAGCCCGTCGTTGGTCCAGAACTCGAGTTCTACATCGCGAACATCAAAGAAGACGGTGGATACGAACGGTCGCTCACGCGAACAGGTCGGGTATACACGACCGGAACCTTGGTGGACCCGGACGGAACGTTCCTTCACCTCATGCGAATGCTCGATCAGATGAACATCGGTGTTTTTGCGGGAAATCACGAGTTCAGTCCAAGCCAGTACGAAATCAATCTGTGGCACAGCAACGCGCTCGACGCCGCCGACCGAACGTTCTTCTTCAAAACTGCAATCAAAGACGTCGTCGCCCAGGAGGGCCAGCACGCCACCTTCCTCGGCAAGCCCTGGAGTGATGAGGGTGGAAGCGGATTCCACCTGCACTTCTCGGTAACCGACATGGATGGCGTCAATAAAATGCATGACGGAACCGGCCAGTTGTCCGAGGTCGCTCGTCAGATGATTGCAGGCGTTACCGCCAATGCGAACGCACTCACCGCTCTGACCAACCCGACCGTGAACGCTTTCAAGCGCCTCGGTCCAGACACCCTCGCCCCGTTCCGCGCAAACTGGGGCTACGACAACCGTTCCTGCATGGTCCGAATTCCACCGGAGCGCGGCCAGGGGACGCGTCTTGAGGTTCGAGTCGGTGACGGCGCGGCGAACCCGTACCTCGTCATCGCCGGTGTCCTCGCGGCGGCTCTGGACGGGATCAAGCGAAAGCTCGACTGCCCCGACGATGCCGTCGGCATGGCCTATGACAACGAGTCCGCACCCGAACTGCCGGCCACGTTTGGAGCCGCTCTCGACGCGCTCGAAGCCAACGCGCACCTTCACGATCAGATGTCGAAGGAGATCGTCGAGGTCTTCCTCGTCATGAAACGTGACGAGATCGCCCGCTACGAAGCGGCCGTCAAGGATCCCTCAACGCGCGATGTCACTCAGTGGGAAATCGACGAGTACTTCGCCGACTACTAAGAGGGATTCGAACCCCCAACCGTCTGATGCGTAGTTAGACGGTCGGTGTTGAACGGTCGGCGATGAGTTCGCCACCGTTGAATGTCACACCGAGTTCGCGGTAGTACCCACCGAGGACCTTCTCGACGGGCAGGATTGACTTCAGTTCGTCCCACTGCGAGTCGTGCAGCTCGAGTTCGGCGTCGCCCATCCACGGGTCGCCCAGTTCGGCGTCAACGCCGCCCATCGCGATGAGTTGGTCGAGCGAGTTCCCGAGGCCGGGCGTGATGGACGGAACCCAGCGGCTGTGAAGCATTTTGTGGCCGTTGACGAAACCGTTCGTTTCACTCTTCTCACGCAGGGTGACAACAGCGGACGCGAGGCGGTGGTCGTAGGCAGCGACACTCGCACCGAGTTTGGCCCCCGCTTCGAGCTTGGGGGTCGCCTTGCCAAAGTTGAACACACGCGTGACCGCGATGTTGCCGAGCTTTTTGGGGTAGCCCTGGAACCAGCCGCGACCGATCGCAAAGTCTTTCGTCACCCAGATGGCGACACAGCGACTGTACGTGACTCCTTCGTACTTACAGCGAACGACAACAAACGCTTCGAGGTATTGGGAACGCACGGGATC
>CAIRWJ010000016.1 GCA_903882245.1 uncultured Microbacteriaceae bacterium
AGATGTCGCGAATGCTCACGTATCCGCCCGCGGCCGGGGCGTCGAGGATCTTTCCGTTGCCGGCGTAGATTCCGTCGTGGCCCGCCATGATGACAAGGTCACCGGGCTTGGCGTCTTCGAGACGAATCGGTCGACCCATTGCCGCTTGCGCACTGGCGCTGTGAGGAAGAGCGACACCGAACTGCGCATAAACAAATTCGACGAGTCCCGAACAATCGAAGCCAGCAGGGGACGCACCGCCGAAGAGATAGGGAACCCCGATGTACTGCTTGGCAACGTCGAACACTTTCGCGAGGCTGAAGTCGGGATACGGCGGATTCTTGAGGTAGTCCTCGGCGGACGGTCCGTGGTACTCGGGGAAGATGATGCTCGCCGTGGCCGCGGTCTGGATTTCGGCAAAAGTCGAGGCACGGAATTGTGATTGGTCAACGGCGAGCGGCGTCTCGCTGTTCACGACAACATCTTGGGTGGCTTCGGCAGCGTTGATGGTTTCGGGGTTGAACGCATAGGCCGGCAGTGCGACGGTTCCCACGAGAGCAGCTACGAGCGCGAAAACCGAGGCCCGTCGAGCCTTTTCGCCGACCATCGCTCGGCCCGCACTGCGGGCAGCGGGCCTAATCCCGCGAATTACTCGGGCAATGAAACGAACGACGTCACCGATTGCGAGGGCTGTGGTGTGGCCGATCCGAAAGAAAGCGTTATCCAAGAGTTTTCTCCTGAGCCCGAGGCGCTTCACCTCCCCGTCATTCAGTTTGTTTAACCTCACACAGACGGGGAAATCGGGCCGTGTGCAGCTGTTCTGTGAGCGCGGTGGCGCGTATGGAACTTCTTTAGTTTACCGAGCGACCCTATGAACGGGCACAGCGAGCCCTTCGGCGTGGCAAAACTATCGAATTTAGAACCATGTGGATTGTTTAGACTTGGGTGATGACCGACTTCCGACTCCCCGCCGAGCTCGTCCCCGTTGACGGCAGGTTCGGCTGCGGTCCTTCGAAGATTCGGCCGGAGCAAGTTGACTATCTCGTCTCACACGCTCATTTGTTGGGGACGTCTCATCGACAGAAGCCCGTCCGTGAACTCGTCGGTCGAGTTCGTGCGGGACTTGCAGAGCTCTATCGGTTGACCGACGGCTACGAAGTCATCCTTGGCAATGGTGGCTCGACCGCTTTTTGGGATGCGGCGGCTTTTTCCCTCATTGACAAGCGCAGCGCGCATCTATCCTTCGGAGAGTTCGGGCAAAAGTTTGTGACCGCCGCGAGCGCACCGTGGCTGACCGCCCCGGCTGTCATCAAGGGTGATCCGGGAACCGTCTCGGTATTCGTCGGCGACGAGGACGCGGACGTGTTTGCCTACCCTCACAATGAAACGTCGACTGGCGCGATGACCGCGGTGCGCCGTCAGGGCTCGGCAGGTTCGCTCACCGTTGTTGATGCGACGAGCGCGGCCGGCGGTGTCGATATTGATGCGCGCGAGACCGATGTTTACTACTTTGCGCCGCAGAAGAACTTCGCGAGTGATGGTGGCCTGTGGTTCGCCCTCATGTCACCCGCCGCAATCGACCGGATCGGACGCGTCGCCGCAACGGATCGATACATTCCTGAGTTCTTGTCTCTGAGCGTCGCGGTCGAGAACTCGAGACTCGACCAAACTCTCAACACTCCCGCCATCGCAACACTTTTGTTGATGGACGCGCAGATCCAGTGGATCACCGAAAACGGCGGACTCGCTTGGGCGCACGCACGCACAAAGGATTCGTCGGACCAAATTTACGAATGGGCTGAAGCTCATCCGAACGCATCACCGTTCGTCGCTAACCCCGAACACCGTTCGCAGGTTGTTGCCACGATTGACTTCGACGAGGGTGTCGATGCGAGCCGCGTTTCGGCGATGTTGCGGTCGAATGGGGTTGTAGATATCGACCCGTATCGAAAGCTCGGACGCAATCAACTTCGAATCGCGACATTCACCGCGGTTGACCCCAGTGATGTCTCGCGCCTTCTCAAGGCGATTGACTCGGCAATCGCCGCGCTTTAGTCGTCTTCGACGACAACGTACTCATCGTCGTCAGAGCCGTCTTCGCTAACGACGTCGTCGAAGCCATCAAGCACATCGGTGTCGTCGAATGGCGACTCAACGATGTCCGCGAGGTCGACCGAGTCGACGTCGTCCTCAAAATCGTCATCATCGTCATCATCGTCATCGTCGTCATCGTCGTCATCGTCGTCATCGTCGAGTTCATCGTCAAGATCATCGTCAAGATCATCGAGTTCATCATCCGGAACGACCACGATGGCCTCTTCGATTCCGGCGGCGATCGATTCCTCATATTCACGTAGCCGGTCTGCCCACGGAACCCAATCGGGCGCTTGAATTGCGTCGTCTCCTGCAAGGAGTTCGGTCTCAAGAACAGTCGTCGATTTGCCGTCTACGGCGAGCGAGGCGACCCAGTCCCACCCGATGTAACCCGGAAGGTTGGAGCCGAAACGGATGTTGGCGATCCCGTCCGATTCTTCGGATGAGAGCACCGCGCCGATTGTGCCAGCCGGGGTGATTGTCTCGAGGGCCGCGCGCGCGGCCTGCTCAAGTGCTTTAGGCGTCAAAGTTATCCGCAACCTTTCGAAGAACGGCCGCGATCTTGCGGGCGTGAGAATTGGCCGGGTACTGACCGCGGCGCAAATCAGAGCTGGCCGATTCCAGCATCCGGATAACGTCTTCGACGATGACGACCATGTCGTCAGCGGGTCGGCGGCGGCTGCGCACCACCGATTGAGGTTCTTCCAGGATCAGGACACCGTGTGCCTGAAGTCCGCGCTTGCCGTCGACCGTGCCGTATTCCACCCGCGCACCGGGCTGAACCGTGATTCCGGTCGGCAACCCCGAGGCGTGTAAAAATACCTCGACGCCGTCATCGCCTTGGATGAATCCAAAACCCTTGTCCTCGTCGAAGAACTTTACTTTTCCCGTTGGCATTTCTCTCCTTGTAAACAGACCCTTACCGAGGATACCTGTCGGCACGATAAACTATTCGGATGCCTTCTTCTCATGACGCGTCGACACGACTGGGAACGATGTCACATCGCGAACTTGAAACGCTCGTCTTGACGCGTCGCTGGCAATTGGGCAAACAACACGACCTGCACGACCTCGCTGACACTCTGCTGTCCACCGAATCCATCGTTCCAACTCTTCGGTCGCTCGCGCGACCCGAGCTTGCCGCTCTCACATCGGGAAAAGCGGGTGACCACGCACGAAACATTCTGTTGGCCGACGCAACCGGGTTGCCCTACCCCGAGGTTGCCGCGTTGCTACCAGCACTTCTCGATCAACCCACTCCGATCGACAAAGAAACCGTCGGTGACAGTACAAGCATCGCGCTGCACAGCGTCGTCGCACTTCGTGACCTCGTTGAGTGGGTCGCCGGCGAACCACTCACCATGGGGGCAACCGGTGGCTTGCTCCGCGCAGAGGAAAAGATCCTCGCCGCTGGGCTCGTCGTCTCAGAAGAGGATGCAATCGCCTTGGCACGAATCGCCGAAGCCGCCGGACTCGTGCGAACCATCGACCGCAGACTGTACGCAACAACACGGGGAATTGCGCTGTCCGATGACCTCGTCGCCTTGTGGTCCGCGGCCTTCGGCGCAATCGTGGCCGACCTTGGGCCGTCTGCGCTCGAAACCTGCGCCGCCGTTGGTCGCCTTGACGAGCAATTCCTTGAGTGGTTGCTGCCGTTACGAAACACACATGAATCCGACATCTTGCGCCGCGTCGTAAACGAGTCACGCCTTTTCGGATTGACTGCCGGCGGAACCACCGAACTTGGCCGGATTGCACTTGCCGGCATCGACTCGGTGTCCAAATTTTTCGCCCCGTTACTGCCAGAGTTGCAGACCTCGGTCTACGTACTCGATGACCTCAGCATCATCGCGCCTGGCCCTATCACGACCGATACTGCGCAGTTTCTCGCCCAGATTTCACGTCTTGAAACTCGTGGACTTGCGCCCAAAAGGCGGCTCGACCCCGCCCTCATCCTGCGGGCGGTCGCAACCGGGACGTCGGTTGAATCCATCGTCGCGCGGCTAACCAAACTGTCACTCACGCCCGTGTCGGCGGCGGTCACGTCAACGATTGCCGACATCGCCAACAATGGACGTTTTATCACCCTCAACGGAACGGGAACGGATACTGCCGCCAAAGCCTCGCACCCCGAACTGGGTGAAATGCTCCTGTC
>CAIRWJ010000017.1 GCA_903882245.1 uncultured Microbacteriaceae bacterium
ATATCGAAGACCCCTTTGTCGAATCACGGTCAATCGCGCGGGTTAATCTGGTGGATGGCGCCGTCGCGACGTCGAGCACGCTCAAGCGAACGTGGGATAACGATGGCCGCCTGGCGAATCACCTCATCGACGTTCATACCGGTCAATCGATGGAGTCCAATGTCGTTACTGTCTCGGTCGTCGCGGTCTCAGCAGGAATTGCGGAAGTAATCACGAAGGCAGGGTTCACGCGACGCGACTTCCTCACCTGGGCGCCCACGCTCGGAGCGGCAGCGTTCGTCATCTATCGTGATGGTACAACGGCACAGACAGTCAACTGGAAGGACTATTCGTGAACGACCCACACATCTGGTGGTACGTCTCTCGCGTGAGCGCACTCACCGCGTGGGGCCTTATGTCATTTTCACTCGTGTGGGGTGTCTTGCTTTCAAGCCGAGTTTTTCGCGGGCTCGACAACCCAGCATGGCTAAAGGATCTTCACAAATACCTCAGCACACTGACAGTTCTCCTCGCGAGCGTTCACACGCTCGCCCTAACACTTGACCCTTATGTCAAATTCGATGCCGCAGATCTTTTCATACCCGGTGTCGCGACATACGAGGGCGCAACAGAGCTAATCAATCTTGCGCTTGCCATCGGTGTCGTTGCGATGTGGGTTATGTCTGTCGTGTACCTCAGCTCGCTCGTGATGGATAAGTTGCCACGTGCGCTGTGGAAAGCAATCCACTATGCGTCCTATTTCGTCTTCTTTGCAATCGGCATCCATGCAGCATTTTCGGGATCCGATGTCGGGTCATGGTGGTACGCGGCAGTATCAATCTTTGTCATTTCGATGGCCATGATTGCGCTCATGATTAGGTTCGCCGTGATCGCGCTGCGGGAACGGCGCGCAGTTGCTGACGCGAAGGTGTCCGCACTGCGAATCGCTGCTCAAGCCGAACGCGACGCTGTGGTCCTCGAAAATCCCGATGAGGACAGTCGCGACAAGCGAACAATGGTTGTGCAAAAAGTCACGCGTCACGCTAAGGACGTTCTCGGAATTCGACTCATACCGGTTGGCGGGGGTCGAACCGCATGGTGGGATGCAGGATCGCACATAACCCTTCACCTTCCCAACGGTATGGAACGCCAGTATTCCCTCTGCGGCGACAGCACCGACCGCACGGGTTACGACATCGCCGTGCTCGACACTCACGGGCCAGAGGGTGGTTCGACCTGGATACACAACAACGTCAAAGCGGGAACTGTCATGACCGTCAGCGGACCGCGCAATCATTTTCCTCTCGTCCCGGCGCGAACCTATTTGTTCATTGCCGGCGGAATCGGAATCACCCCAATCCGAGCCATGATTGAATCCCTCCCTGCAAAACGAGACTGGCGCTTGTTGTATTTGGGCAAGAACAAGGATGGAATGGCCTTTGCCGACGACGTCGTTTCCGAATACGGAAAACGTGTTACCGTTCACGAATCTGACACCGCGGGTCGTTTCGACCTATCCGAATTGTTGGAATCAACCAACGCAGATGTCTATTGCTGTGGTCCTGAAACGCTGATGTCGGAGATCGAACAACGGGTTGAACGTAATCGAGCCCACGTCGAGCGCTTCAACCCTGTACTCCGCGAAATCGAGGGTGGCGCAAAACCGTTTGTTGTGCGACTCGCATCTACGGGACGAAAAGTCAATGTTGCCGCGAATGTCTCGATTGCGGATGCGCTTGTGAAAGCGGGCGTTCCTATTGATACGTCATGTGGCAAAGGGGTGTGTGGAACGTGTGAGACTCGGGTCGTTGATGGAAAACCGAGTCACCTCGACAGCGTGATGCCTGATGCGGACAAAGACAAACTAGGAGTCATGTACCCCTGTGTGTCACGCGCGGACGGTGCCGAAATTACGCTTGACGCTTAGTCGACATCGAACTCATCATCAATCCACGCGTTGTCATCAGTTCGCAACACCTGCCACGCGACATACGCCGCACCAGCGACAATCGCAACCGCAAGCCCCGTAGCGATAAAGCCACCTATCCCTGACCTCTTGGGTGCGAGCGGAGTTTTCTGGACGAGTTTTCTACCCGCAAGTTGCGTCAATTCGGAAAGCAACTTTCCAGCGGACTCAATTACGTCACGCTGACGGCCAAATGCTGAGTTTGCGGCGTCTCGAAACAACGCACGTTCCCTCGAATACGACTTCGCCATCGTTACTCCTTCGACCTCTACATTATGACTCACCAATGTCTCGAACGCACATCGAGACGAGGCAGAATAGACGTATGTCAATTCATACACAGTCCGCAACAATCCACACAAATCTCGGGGATATCCGGATCAATCTGTTTGGAAATCACGCACCGATTACGGTGGCGAATTTTGTCGGTCTTGCCGACGGAACCACGGAATGGACGCACCCACAGTCGGGGGAAAAGATGACCACGGCGCTGTACAACGGCGTCGTCTTCCATCGAATCATTCCTGGTTTCATGATTCAGGGTGGCGATCCTCTCGGAATGGGTTTCGGTGGACCTGGCTACCAGTTCGACGATGAGATTCACCCAGAACTAAACTTCAGCCAGCCCTTTATCTTGGCGATGGCTAACTCCGGCCCCGGAACGAACGGATCGCAGTTCTTTATCACCACCGCACCAACGCCGTGGCTTCAAGCAAAACATACGATCTTCGGCGAGGTCGCGGACGACGAGTCCCGCGCCGTCGTGACGGCAATCGAATCAGTTCCGACAGGGGCGAACGACAAGCCGATTGAGCCAGTCGTGATGTCACACATCACCGTTTCGTGACAAGCCAATTGTGGTCGAGTATTCGACGGAGTAGAACACCGGCCACCTTCGCACTATTGGGCGTAATCGCGCTCGGGTACGTTGCTCAGTTCGTGTTTGGTGAATCCCTTGTTTACTCCTTCGGTTTTTACCCGCCATTGATGTGGGCGGAACCGTGGCGTTTGATCACGTCGGCTTTCATTCACAGCGGAATCATGCACGTCATGTTTAATGGTTACTCACTGTGGGTTCTTGGCAACCTGATCGAACGCGTGATCGGATCGGCACGATTCCTGATCATTTTCACCGTGTCCGTCATCACCGGATGCCTCGCCGTCACATTACTAAGCCCGGACTCATTGACGGTCGGCGCATCAGCGGGGATCTTCGGTCTCTTTTCCGCACTTTTCGTGATCAACCGAGGATTTGGCGGCAACAACGTTTCTCTCCTCGCCATCATTGGTCTCAACCTTGCAATTGGATTCATCGTGCCGGGAATTGCTTGGGAGGCTCACGTGGGTGGGTTAATCGGTGGACTTGTGACGACGTTTCTATTGCGCCGCGCACGGCGCTGAGACAACTTATTCACAGAGTTATCCACATGAGTGGATAATTACACTGTTGTAATTCGTGGCTAACGCCAACGAGTGGTCATCAGGAACCCGATGAACATTAAACCAAAACCGATAACGATGTTGAGCGCGCCGACCGACGGAATCGGAAACATACCAGCGCTGACATAGAACGTCAAAATCCACACAAGTCCGAGAATCATGAAGCCAAACATGATCGGCTTGAACCAGATCGGGTTAGGGGCATCCTGCGCGGCGCGCGACGAACTGTTGCTGGGGTAAGCGTCGTCGAGAGTTTTATTAGCCATATATCAAGCATACCGATACCCGATTGTGCTCGTAAACCGCAGTTACACTTGGAGATGTGCCCCCTCGATTCGACAATCCAAACTTTCGGACACCCAAAACAGAAAGGCGTCGTCGAAAAGCCGCTGACGCCGGTTCGATGGTGACTGGCCGAACATATACTCTGCGAGAACCACCGAAGAGCAATGAACGGGTTGACGAGATTGTCATCCGGAAGCGCCCTCGGTCCATCATTGACTGGCGCGGAATTGGAATTCTCGTCACGACAAGAGAATTTGTCGACCGGGCCATCGGAATTGCCGGTGAAGTGTTGATGACTGCGGGAATGTTTGTTCTCTTGTTTCTCGGATGGCATGTGTGGTTCAACGATCTGGTTCAGGGTGCAGCCCAGGACAAAACGTCCGCATCGCTGTCACAACAGTGGCAAATCGCAACAAGCGGGCAAACTGAATTCGATCGTGCGATTGGTTCATCGGACGGCGCTTTTCTCACGTCGATGCCGCCTGTTATGCCGCGAGTTAACGACGCCGAGGCTTTTGCAAACCTCATCATTCCCCGTTTTGGCGAGAGGTATGTGCGCACTATTGCGGAATCAGTTGATGTTGCGACTGTCCTCAACAACACCGCAACATCAGTAGGCCACTATCCGAACACCAACCTTCTCGGTGAGTTTGGAAATTTTGCGATTGCGGGCCACCGCACGACTTACGGCGCGGCATTCGGCTGGGTCGACAATTTGCGGGTGGGCGACCGCATCTACATTGAAACCGAAAAAGGTTGGTACATCTATCGCTTTCGGAACTTGGAATTCGTCTACCCCAGCGAGGTCTCTGTGCTGAATCCTGTCCCACAGACCACCATCGGTGCACAAGAACGCATTCTGACGATTACAACCTGTCACCCGAAATTGTCGGCAGCGGAACGATTCATCGCATACTCGGTTTTTGAATCCTTCGTACCCCGGGAAAACGGCACACCGACGGAGGTGTCGGCTGTGGTGGGCCGTGATTAACAGTCATGTCATCTCGTCGCGCGATGAATCGGCAACGCAAAAGTGCGCGTCTACGTGAGATTGTGAGTGATGTCCTGGTCACTATCGGCGTCCTCAGTTTGTTTTTCTACCTGTGGTATGTCTGGCTTGGAGATCTCGTCGCGGGTGCTCAGCAGGACGCAGCAGCAGCATCTCTCTCCGAATCGTGGGACGTAACGGTACCCCGCGCCATCGAGTTCAATCGGGAAATTGGTAGCTCGAAGGGAGTGGGCCGGTCACCGAATCCGCCTGTCGTCCAACCGTCGCCAAAGGGGACATCATTTGCGACAATGATTGTCCCCAGATTCGGTAAACTTTTTGAAAGGACAATCAAAGAATCCGTCGATGTGAAGACCGTTCTCAATGACTCGACAACTGGCGTTGGGCATTATTCGTCAACTTCAGCACTCGGCGCTTTGGGGAATTTTGCACTCGCTGCGCACCGTGGAACCTTCGGTGCATCATTTGGGCAAATCGACCAACTTCGAGTCGGTGACCGAATTTACATTGAGACGCAAGACGGATGGTACGTCTATCGATTTCGCAACATGGAATTTGTTTACGCTAGTGAATCGACCGTGCTCAGCGATGTCCCCAAGCTGTCCATTGTCGCAAAAGAACGAATACTGACCATGACGACCTGCCACCCAAAAGGCACGATTTCAGAACGATTCATCGCATACTCAATCTTTGAATCGTTCGTGCCCCGCGGGAGGGGCGCCCCATCAGAGGTTGCCGACGCTGGACAAAATCCATGACAATGAACGGTAGCGTCAAATCGAAAGGCCATCGCGCAACAAAACCACCGAAGGGAACCGACTGAACATGTACTCTGCACTGTGGCGAGTCCTTCCAGGACCACGTTGGCTAAAAGTTATTGAGGCGTTCGTCCTCGGCGTAGTAATTCTGTCCGTGTGCGTCGAATGGGTATTTCCGTGGGTTGCGGAAAACTTCATTCAATCCGAAACGACGGTGGGCCAGTGACGAGAATTTTCGTTCTGGATAATTACGACTCGTTCGTTTACACGCTCGCTGGGTATATTCGACAGCTCGGAGCAGAAATCGACGTGATTCGAAATGACGCCTTCGACGAGGTCGAAATCCCCGAGCGGCTCAAAGGCTTTGATGGAATTCTCATCTCACCCGGCCCGGGAACCCCAGGGGATGCCGGATTGTCGATCCCGATCATCCGCTACGCGTTGGCCCACGATATCCCGTTGCTAGGAGTGTGTCTCGGCCACCAGGCCATCGCCGAAGCCATGGGCGGTGTCGTGACGCATGCCGACGAATTGATGCACGGAAAAACCAGTGCGGTTGTGCACGAAAACTCGGTGTTGTTCGACGGTGTGCCAAGCCCGTTTCGCGCAACTCGATATCATTCCCTCGCCATCGTCGACGGGACAACTCCGGCGGAACTTCGCATCACCGCTCGAACTGAGGGTGGGGTGATTATGGCGGTAGAACACGTCACCGCACCACTTTGGGGGGTCCAATTTCACCCCGAGTCGGTCATGACAGAAGGTGGCTACACGATGATCGGAAACTGGCTTGAATCAACTGGAATGGTCGGCGTCTCACAAGTTGCGCGAACACTCAGTCCGCTCTTGAACTCATGAGCAATTACCCAGTGCAATACACAATTGAAATCTTCGAATGCTGAGGGGTCTCGCCCGTGATTGACTGGGAACCGATTGTCTGCCCACTGCACGAAGTATCGGGAATCACGGTCACATCGAGCTGCAGTAACGATCCCTGAAGAATTCCCGTTGCTTGACCGACGCTCATCCCCACCACGTCGGGGATGTCGATTTTTCCGTTAGAGACGACGATGTCGATGACACTCCCAGCCGAAAGAGTGGTTCCAGCCTTGGGGTCACTGCCGATAACGGCACCCACTAAAGCTGTTGGCGAATAGCCCGGCGTCACCTTTCCAACGGTAAAGCCAGCTGCTTCGAGCGCTGCTGTCGCATTGGCCATTGTCATGAAATCGATGGACGGAACCGCCATGACTGGTTTTCCGGAGGACTCCACAACGGTCACAATCTCTCCTACAGCGAGACTGACGCCGGCCTCGGGCGATGTGGAAATCACGGTGCCTTCGGGGACAGTTTCGCTTACCTGAACACGTCGGACGACAGTGAGGCCCAGAGCTGTCAATTGAGATTCGGCCGTCTCGAACGATTCTGCAGTCACATCGGGCATCGCGACTGCCAGGGTCCCGATGTTGCTACCTGAGTTCAAGGTGAGCACCCAGTACATCATTCCAACAACCACCGAGGCAATGACCAAAAGTCCGGCTGCACCGAGTAGCGCCAAACGGACGACACTTCCCTTGGGGGGCGTGTCGCTGGTGAGAAGTGGGCGAAGGTCGTTGAGGTCCATGTCTGTTCCATTGGGGTTGGCGTTGTTGCTCAGCCCTGATTCTACGGCGAATTGCGAATCCCCACGCAGCTCCGCCCGACCCGTTGCGATGTTCGAAACGGGAACCGGCGGAGTTTCGGGGGGTCTGGTTGCACGATCTGCACGGCCGCCCCCAACCAGATTCGTGATGGACCTCAATGCCGCGGCAAACTCGCCTGCGGTCCGAAATCGAGCATTGCGATCTTTCTCCAGCCCTTTGGCGATAACCATGTCCAGTTCCGGTGACAATTCAGGGCGACGACTACGTGCTCGGGGGGCGGTTTGGGTAACATGCTGGAACGCAATCGACACCGAGGTGTCTCCGGTGAACAGCGGAGTGCCGGTAACCATTTCAAAAAGCACGACGGCAGTTGAGTACAGGTCACTGCGACCGTCAATGATGTCACCTTTTGCCTGTTCAGGAGAGAAATATTGAGCGGTGCCGACAATCGCCGAGGGGTCATTTGTCGGATCCTCGATGGCTTGCGCGATGCCAAAGTCACACACCTTCACGAGCCCCGAATGGGTAATCATGACGTTTCCCGGCTTGATGTCCCGATGAATGATTCCCGATCGATGGGACTCATCGAGCGCATCGAGAATTCCTAGTGCGATATGAATCGCAACCTTCGGCTCGAACGCACCTGCATCCATAAGCCGTCGAAGGATTTTGCCATCGATGTACTCCATAACGATGAACGGAATTGGAATTTCCGCTGACACATCAGGGATTGACTGTTCCCCAGCGTCATACACTCGAACGATGTTCGGATGTCCCATGGCACTCACCGAGTGTGCTTCACGCTGGAACCGTTTGCGAGAATCCGCATCCACCGCCACTTCGGGTCGCAACGTCTTTATCGCGACCCGTCGCCTCAATCGAGTGTCAGTGCCGACGTAAACGTTGGCCATTCCACCGCGCCCAATCAATGCCTCGGGACGATAGCGATTACCGAATAAGAATCCAGAATTCAGAATGGCGTCCAAACCGATTGCTCGGGGTTGTGAATTGTCACTCAACCGGAATCACCAGATCCTCTGACGGATTTGAGGCGAGGTTTCCGCAACGGACGATATACGACACGCGAACTTCGGTTGTGTTGTCGTCAATGACGAGATCGGCCGCAGTCGTCCGCGGCCCGAAGGTGCTGACGTTAGAGAATGAACCACCGTTGACAGTAAATTCGTACGAATCGATGTCAAAATCGGCAGGGCATTCGCGATACGTTGGCCACGAGATGGTAATCGTTGATCCTGCGGTGTACGGACCGGCACTGACGGTTAGGACCCCCGGAGACGGAGGCGTGGGGATTGTGTCGAAGAAATAGACGGCAATGAGAGTATTCGGGGGGACGCTACCGTGAGGATTGACGCGGTAGGCCGTTCCGACCAGATCGAGAGAAGTTGCGATGTTCCCGGTCACAGCGTCGAGTCGAAGACCCATGCTGTCGAGTTTCTCGCCCACTTGGTTGGTTGTCAGGCCGATGAATTCGGCCTCGTTGATCATCACATTTCCGGACAATGGGTCGGTCGGGGTAGGAGTTGGGACCGAGGAGCCGGTTGCTGACGGAGTCGGACTCGGTCCAGTGTCCGTTGGTCGGAAAACAAGAGCAGCAACGATTCCAATCAATAGGACCGACAGCCCAACGACGAGGCCGACGAGCGGCCACGTTCGGGGTAAGCGCGTGAATCGGCGTGGAGACACCGTATCGCTTGTCGAAACAGACACGGGCAAGATGCGGGTTGAGGTGTCTTCATCCATGTCGTGAGGTTCATCGTCGACAGCGGGAACGAGCGCCAACGCCTCACCAACGCGACCGCGCGTAATCGCAATTGCGGCGCGCGCGAGTTGGCGGGCCGACGTCGGTCGGCGTTCCGGTTTTTTGGCGAGACACGCAAGAATGAGGTTTCGGACTGCTAGCGGGATGCTTTCGGGTAGCGGTGGTGGTGGGGTTTTGATGTGTGCCATCGCGATTGCCACCTGAGATTCACCAGTAAACGGGCGTTTTCCTGCGAGTGCTTCATACGCCACAATCCCAAGTGAATAGATGTCGGTGAGTGCGGTCGCCGATTTTCCAGAGGCTTGCTCCGGCGACAGATATTGAACCGTACCCATGACCTGTCCGGTCGCCGTCAAGGGAACCTGATCGACGGCCCTCGCGATTCCAAAATCGGTGATTTTGACACGTCCGTCTGGGGTGATTAAGAGATTTCCGGGTTTTACATCCCGGTGAACCAGTCCGGCCTGGTGCGCGGCGTGGAGAGCAGATGCTGTTTGGGCGACGATATCGAGAACTCGCTCGGCGGACAGAAACCGTTCCCGTTCAATGATTGTGGACAATGCCTCGCCTGGCACGAGTTCCATGACAAGGTACGCACTTCCCTCTTCTTCACCAAAATCGTAAACACTTGCGATTCCCTCGTGATTGACGAGCGCAGCATGTCGTGCTTCTGCCCGAAACCGCTCCCGGAACGCCTTGTCGCCCAAGTATTCTTCTTTGAGAATCTTGATCGCAACCTGACGTTCAATAACCTTGTCGACTGCCTGCCAGACCTCACCCATTCCTCCGATGGCGAGGCGTGCCTTTAATTCGTATCGGCCACCGAAGACGTGTCCAACTTGAGGTCTCATTGTGCCAACACCGCCTCCATGATTTTGCGTGCGATGGGAGCGACGAGCGAGTTTCCGCTGGCGGATTGACCGGCGCCTCCGCCATTTTCCACGACAACAACAACAGCCACGCGCGGGTTTTCCGCTGGCGCAAAGCCGGTAAACCACAGTGTGTACGGCTGACCCTCGCCGTTTTCGGCAGTACCCGTCTTTCCGGCGACCGACACACCGCGGATTCGTGCTCCGCTGGCAACCCCGTTGGAGACGCCGGCAACCATCATGTCACGAAGAACAATCGCGGTTTCGGGGCTAATCGGCGTCGAGTATTCGACGGGGGTGAATGGGGCGAGAGGAGAAAGATCGCGCGCAAGAACTGAGTCGACGATTGTAGGAGACATGAGCACACCACCGTTAGCAATCGCGGAACTGACCATCGCAATCTGTAGTGGTGTCACGCGGACATCGAACTGTCCGAACGCAGACAGCATTAGTTGTGCCTCGTCCATACCAGAGGGGAATGTTGATGGAGTGACGACCATCGGAATCTCGACCGTCGCACCGAATCCGAACGCTTCGGCGTAGTCGTGAATTCGGGATTCGCCGACGAGAGCACCTATTTCGGCAAACGGAATGTTGCACGACAAACGCAACGCCGTGGCGATTGTCACCGATTCCTCAGGGCCGCAGGAGTTCCCGCTCCAGTTGCGAATCGAGGAGCCACTTAGGGGTAGTTTCAGCTTCGCTGGGTTAGGAACGGTTGACTGCTCCGACATGATGCCCGAGTCGAGAGCGGCGGCCGCCACTACTAGTTTGAAGACCGATCCGGGGTGGTACAGGTCACCAGTGATTGCTCTGTTAATCAAGGGTTGGGACCCCGAATTGACGAGGCTCGTGTATTTCGAAAGAACCAACCCGTTGTCATGGGACGCCAGATCGTTCGGGTCAAATGAAGGCGTGCTGACGAGAGCGAGGATTCGCCCGGTCGACGGTTCAATGGCGATGGCGGCACCCGTCAATTCCCCCAGAGCGTCACGGGCGGCTTGTTGAACGGCCGCATTAACGGTGAGTTTGACCGAGGCACCTCGCGGATCGGTACCAGAAACGAGGGCCATGACTTGATCAAAGAACTGTGAGTTTGACTGCCCACTGAGTTTGTCGTTCATCGCAAACTCGAGTCCACTGATTCCCTGGTTGATCGTGTAGTACCCCGTAATCGGGGCATACAGTCCCCCACCGTGATAGATGCGCTGGTACCGAAAGACGTCGTCGGCGGGAACTGACTCGGCGATAAGGGTAGAACCGACGAGAATCGATCCGCGTTCGGTTGCATAAGAGTCGTATACGGTACGGACATTTCGGGGGTCTACCCGAAGGTTGTCGACCTGAAACACCTGGATGACGGTCGCGGAAACGAAAAGAGCACCGAACAGCACGCCTATTCCCAGGCTTACGCGATTCAGCTCTTTAATCACGTCCCCACCGCCTCTTCGCGTTGGTGACGAACCGTGTCACTGAGACGCAAGAGCAGCGCGACAATTATCCAGTTCGCCACGAGCGACGACCCGCCAGCTGCGAGGAACGGTGTTGTGAGTCCCGTGACCGGGATTACGCGGGTGACCCCGCCGACCACGATAAAGACTTGGAGTGCGATGACGAAGGTGAGGCCAACCGCGAGGAGCCGACCGAAGTCATCAGCTCCATTGACTCCGATTCGAATTCCTCGCGCGACGAAAAGCATGAATAACGTCAGAATCGCGAAGACGCCGATGAGACCGAGTTCTTCACCAAGGCTCGCCATGATGTAATCCGATTCGGCGAGAGGAACGATCCCAGGGTGACCTCCGCCAAGACCTGTTCCCACGATTCCGCCAGACGCAAATCCGAACAGCCCTTGCACAAGCTGGTAAGAACCACCGACAGCGTCGTAGTTTTCCTGGTTGAACGAATCGAGCCAGGCCGCGAAGCGACCCTGAACATAGGTGAGGAATTGGCTCGCGATAAGTGCACCCGTTCCGAATAGGCCCCCGCCAACCACAAACCAGATGGCACGACCCGTCGCGACATACATGAGAACGAGGAACAGACCGAAATACAACAGGGAGGTTCCGAGGTCGCGTTGGAAAATCAGCACGAGCATGGCAATTCCCCAGACAACAAAAATTGGGCCGAGGTCCTTAATTCGAGGCCAGGTCACGCCGAACATCCGTTTTCCGACGACCGACAGGGAGTCGCGCGCAGTCACGAGATAACCGGCAAAGAATAGCGCTAGTGCGATTTTGCCAATTTCGCCCGGCTGGAAAGTTACGAAACCGAGGTTGACCCACAACCGAGCGCCGTTGATGGTCGTGCCAATGAAAGGGACGAGCGGGAGCATTAGAAGGCCGACGCCGACGAGCATCCACACATAGCGATAGCGCTGCAGCACTCGGTGGTTGCGAACCACAACAATGACGATGATCGCCACGACAATGGCGATTGCGGTCCACACCATCTGCCGAGTTGCGTTGGCCTGCCACCCGGTGAGTCCAGCAGAAATGTCTAGTCGGTGGATCATCGCGATTCCGAGCCCATTGAGAAGCGTCACGATAGGCAAGATGAGCGGGTCGGCATCGCGCGCGACAAATCGTTGTGCGATGTGCATGGCGAGCACAATTGCGCCCAGTCCCAGGGTCAACCCGATGATGGGCGTGTTGAGTTTACCTGTCGCACCGAGGTCCACGAGTGCGAGCGCAGCCGACGTCACAATCATCGCAAAGATGATGAGGGTCGCCTCGAGGTTGCGCAACTTGGTAGGCACCTTGAGCCGCAACATTAGCTGTTCGGTAATCGTCGAATACTCGGTGTTATTGGGACTGAGAGACATACTCAATCCTTTCGACGACAAGAAGAGCTTGTTTCAGGCTCAATACAGGGATGGTCAGTTCGACAGACGTTCGGACGAACTGAGACAGTGACGCCAAGGGAATGTTGGTGTCGCGCACGACCGTGTTCAGCGGGATTGACCCAAAGTCGGCGTTGACGCCTCGGTAGATCACAACACTGTCCTGGTCGGAGCCGACGAAAAATTGCGATTGCGTCCAGACGTAACCGTAGATGCCGAGGACCCCAAGCAGTGCGAGTGCGCTGGTGAGATAGAGGGTCCACCGCATTCGGCGTTTCGCCGCGCGTCGCTTGTCCTCGGCAATCAATGTGTCGAGATAGTCGGCCGTTTCGAAGTGTTCCTCTTCCTCCAAGACTGCCCCGGGAAAAAAGATTCGCGACGCAATTTTGGGAAGTCGCTGGGTGACGGCGTCAAAGATGAGGGGTTGTGACGCTGCTCCGACGAGCATTGGTTTTGCGGCCGCACTCATGTTGGTCTCGTTGACCCCCGCGATCACCACCGTCACGTTGTCGGGTGCACCGCGTTCGAGAGCAAGGTTGATGAGTTTGCTGGCGGCTTTGGAAGCATCCGGTTCGGATTTGAGAACATTGGCGATGGCATTTTCGGTGACATAGCCGCACAAGCCGTCTGAGCACAACATCCATCGGTCACCCGGTTCGGTATCGAGGACTGCAGTGTCGACATCGACGCTCCCCGCAACATCCCCCAGCACCCGCATGAGAACATTGCGACGAGGATGCACGAGGGCTTCCTCTGGCGTAATGCGGCCTGTTTCGACGAGTTTTTGAA
>CAIRWJ010000018.1 GCA_903882245.1 uncultured Microbacteriaceae bacterium
ATGGCTTCCTCGAGTACACAATAAACTTCGGCGATTCCCAAGTTCTTTTCCGCTCGTCGAATGGTGGCGTCCGGGAACAGTGCCCGCGCTAATTCCTCGATTGCGTGCGTGCTATCGGGTTTGCCCTGGATTTCGGCCTTGGAGCCCGAGTAGCCATCTATTGATATGTGCAACATTGATGGGTCAATTGGGAGTGTCTGTGCTCTCAACGACTCCAAAACCTTTTGCGCGTACTCAAAGCGGTTAAACAACAGGAGGCCAATCGGGTGCGGGAACGTCCCAGGGTTCTTCATTTGTATTGCTTTCTATTGTTTGATGAGAGTCAGAATTCCGTCGCCTACGGGCACCATGGTCGCCCGGACGTTTTCGTCGACCGCGTAATCACCGAGTAGTGTTCGAAGTTCCGTCGTTGCGCCATCACGCTTTGTCGGCTGGGCAACAAGTCCGCCACCGAGAGCGTGGGTGACGGCCACGATACCGCCGACCCGCGCAAGGTGTAACGCGTGGCGGGTCAGGTCGAGCGTTCCCTTACCCGTGGCGTTCACAACAATGAGGTCGTACGTGCCTTCATTCATTCGAGGAAGAATATCGGCAGCGTCGCCGCTGATTATTCGAACTCGACTTGGTGCGATTCCGGCGCTCGCGAAAAGGTCTTTTGCGGATTGCTGGTGATCAACGTCTTTTTCGATTGTCGTTAGGTGTGTTTCAAGACTCGAAAGCAGCAACCACTGGCTGGCGACACCGAGTCCTGTTCCAATTTCAACAATTGATTGGGCATTTGAGTAAGACACGAGGGAGGCGAGAAAAGAGCCCATTGCCGGAGTGATTGGCTCTACACCGTGTTCACGTGATGCTTGACGTGCTTTACGAATGGTAGCGGGCTCAGTGACATAGTTTTCAGTCCACGCAGTGACCAGTGTTGCATCGAGCATGTGCCCTCCTATCCGCTGCCTAAACTCTATGGTCTTTCGACGTTATTCTAGAAACATGTCGTTCGGTCTCACTATCGAGAAACTATTCCTCATCGGACTTGTTGCTCTTCTCGTTGTTGGCCCGGATCGCCTTCCGGGATTTGCCGCGCAACTCGCACGTCTTGTCACTCGCCTTCGCGACATGGCGCGGGGTGCGGAATCACGATTCAAGGACGAATTCGGCGATGATGTCGATCTAGCCGAGCTGAAGAAGCTTGATCCGCGCCAGTATGACCCGCGACGAATCATTCGCGATGCGCTAAAGGAAGAGCCCGTTCGAGTCAGGCCACCGCGCACGCCGAAGGCGCAAACCGAGCCCGCTACGTCGGGAACTCCTTACGACGGCGAATCGACCTAAGGTTTGTCGCGCGGCGCTTCGGCAAGCGCGCGTTGAGCGGCCCCGGCAGTTCCCGTCGGTACGGTCACTTCGTAACGCGAGGCAAGTACCTGCTGTACGGATGAAAAGTCGTGCCGACGCCGGCGGATTGCGTACATCGCCAGGGTAATCAGCACTCCCATTCCCGCCCCGATAGCGATGACGGCGGGCATCACGAATGTTGTCGACGGTTCACTCAGAAGGCTGAGAACCAGACTAAAAAACAAACCGAACCAGGCACCGTTCAATGCGCCACGCAAGGCTACGCGGGCGTAGGTCAATCGACCCGTCACCCTTTCGACGGTAACCAGGTCGCGGCCGACAAT
>CAIRWJ010000019.1 GCA_903882245.1 uncultured Microbacteriaceae bacterium
ACGCCCCCTTCGACTCAAAACGCCAGTTTAGCCGACCGACCCTGAGGATTTCCCCAACGCGGATTACCCGCGACGGGTGCGCTCGGGTAAAGTGACAGCGTAACCTGAGGAGGTCACAATGGCTACTGATGGACAGTTTCCTGTCGTCATGCGCGGCTACGCCCGCGAAGAAGTCGACAAGGCCATCGCCAACATGCGCCGTGAAATCATTGCCGCGACGACCGAACGAAACGAACTCGCAACCGAACTTGCACGCCTCGGAGGAAAAAAGGGCCTAGTCGAGGGTGATTTGCCAACCTATTCGGGGCTAGGAACAAAGCTCGAAATGGTGTTGCGCACCTCGGAAGAACAAGCTACGATCCTCATTTCTAAGGCCGATATTCAGGCACAACGAACCATCGCAGACGCTCGAATCGAGGCGGACCAGATTATCAACGACGCCACTTCGCGCGCGGAATCGTTGGTCGCGGCAGCCGAAGAAAAGGCTCGATACGAAACGAGCGCCGCCCGAATTGATGCAGAAAACATCACCGCAATTGCCGAGAAAGACGTGGAAACGCTTCGTGCGGAAGCGATTCGTGAAACGAACCGTGTCCGCGGAAATGCTGCGACGGAAGCCGCATCGGCGCGTGCAACCCTCAAACGCGAGATGTCAGAAAAACAGGCTCTGTTGGATCGCGAAATTGCAGAACAACGACTTGTCATGGACAAAGAAGCACACGAGGCTCGTGCGGAGATTGCCCGACTCATCGGTGAAGCGGATCGCCAAAAACTCGACCTCATCGTTGAGGTTTCGGCACGTCGCCACGAGCTGGAACAACAGCTTCTCGAAGAACACCGCGACATCATTGCCCAGAATGAGGCCTATCTGAAAGCCGCGAACGAGGAATTCACGAAACTGCAAAAAGACTTGACGTCACTAAATAGAGAGCACAACCGTCTCGAGCCTGAAGTTCTCAAGATTCGAGAGATGGCGATTGTGGAGTCCAAAGAAGCAGCCCGTTCGACCATCGACGCGGCCAACGCCAAAGCGCGTCAGCTCGTCAACGCCGCCCGTACCGAAGCCAAACTCGAATTGGACAATGCCGCCCAGCGCCTCGCTGAGATTGCTGCCGAGCGTGACGCGATTGCGTCCTATATCGGTGACCTCAACACGGCCGTCGCGTTCGCGGCGAAGTCGCTGGCTCCGAAGAAAGCTGCTCCGAAAACGACGCCAACCCCGACACCGAAAACGACAACCGCGACGACGGCGAAATCAACTCCAAAAACGACGCCGAAGTAATTCCACATATGACGATAAACGGCGCTTTCCGGCTTGGTCTGCTCGGTGGACTCGGGGTGCTCACCGCACTTCTCATCGGAAACGCGATCGCAACGTTGGCGACGGTTATCACCTATGTGGGATTCGCCTTGTTTATCGCCTTGGGGCTCGACCCCATCGTGCGCCGCCTTGTGGAATTGAAGTTCCCGCGACCGCTCGCGATCACCGTCGTCGTTCTGTCGGTCCTCGGGTTGTTCGCGGGTTTTGTTCTAGCCCTGATTCCGGTCATCGTCGAACAAATGACGAACCTCTACAAGACGATTCTTGAGTTCCTGACGTCCTATAACTCGCTGGGCGAATTGGTTTCGGCGATTCAGTCAATCATCCCCATCGAAGCATTGGACGTTCAAAAGACTCTCGACACGATCGTCGCGTTCCTCAGCGACCCCGCAAACCTCGCAAACATCGGTGGCGGAGTCCTCAGCGTCAGCGCCGGATTTGCTAGCGGAGTTATCGGTGCGCTGCTCACGCTGATGCTCACGATCTACCTCGTCATTTCCCTTCCCGCAATCAAGCAGTCCTCCTACAGCCTGGTACCGGCGTCCAAGCGCAAGGAGTTTATTGGAATCGCCGAACAAGTTGTTGATGCCGTCGGAAAATACGTCGTCGGCCAAGGAACACAAGGTCTTGCAAACGGCGTTCTGAGTTTCGTCGCAATGACACTCATCGGCGCGGAATACCCCGCCTTGTTCGCGCTCATCGCCTTCGTGTTCTCGTTGTTACCGCTCGTCGGAACCGTGACCGGATCCATCATTATCATCGCGACCCAGTGGCTCGTCGACCCGTCCGACCCGTCCACCGCGATGTGGGTGGCCGCGTATTACCTGGTGTACACCCAGATCGAGGCCTACGTCATCGGTCCGTTCATCATGAACCGGGCAGTTAAAGTTCCTGGTGTGCTCGTGATTATCGCCGCACTCGCGGGCGGCGCGCTGATGGGTGTGCTCGGTGCGATTGTCGCGATTCCGATCGCTGCATCGGTACTCATCATCATTCGTCAGGTGATGATTCCGGCGCAGGAACTGCGCTAGTTGAACGTCGTCGGTAGCGGAAGCGCCGACGGGTTCACGCGTTTGACGATCTCGCTCAGCACGCGGTAGGTCTGCTTTTCGCCAACCCAGAGGTGTTTACCATCTTTAACTTCGACGATGTCGATTCGAGGCACCACGGCGAATCGTTCGCGCGCCTCGTCGGGTTTCAGATAGTCGTCGTGTTCCGGAATGACGGCGACAATCGGAGTCGAGTTGTCATTCCAACGGTCGAGCGTCTCGGGTGTTGTGCGGTGCAAAGGTGGGGCCAAAAGGATGAGCCCTGCGACGTCGTGGTTGATGGTGTGATTCAACGCAACCTCGGTCCCGAACGACCACCCCACGACCCACGGGAGTGGGAGCCCCGCTGAGCGGATGAACGCGAGAGCCGCCTCGAGGTCCATGCGTTCGTCGACGCCGTGCCCAAACTCTCCTTCAGAACGACCGCGCGGTGAGGTCACACCACGGAAATTGAAACGCACGACCGCGAGCCCGGCCATGGAAGGTAATCGCAACGCCGCCTTTCGAATGATGTGCGAATCCATGTATCCGCCCGCGGTGGGGAGCGGGTGCAGGAACAGTAACGTCCCGACGGGGTTGCCCGATTCCGGAACCGACAATTCACCCACGAGCACATGACCGTCTTCCGTGTGCAGTTCGATGTTGCGACGGATAGCGGGCAATTCCGTGGCGCTGCGAATCTCGTTCATTAGAACATCTTCCAGCACGACGAATGCCAATGGCGGCGATCGCGAACGGCGGCCTCTTCACCAAACAATCCCTCGTAATGCCACGTCACAACATGGGGAACGCCGATCTCGATCGTGATGACACACCCGGGACACGCGTATTCCTTGATGGCACGAGCCTCGGTAATGTCCTGCACAACCCAATCCTCGCCGCGCTTCGATTCGGTGCGTCGACCACCGGATGCGCGGATCACGTCAACGGGAGTCGGCTCGTCGCGCTTGGGTCGATTGCGACGGCCCATCAATACCACCCGTTAATCTCGCTGTGAGCCCATGCATCGCACGGGGTCGTGTACCGATCCGAGATGTAGCTCAGGCCCCACAGAATTTGGGTTTCCGCGTTGGTGCGCCAATCGTTGCCCGCCTCTTTCATTTTGTTTCCCGGCAACGCCTGTGGAATTCCATAGGCTCCGCTCGACGGGTTTTCCGCGCGATAGTTCCAATGCGATTCGCGATTCCACAGATCAACCAGACAGGTGAATTCGGATTCGTCCCAGTTGCGGGCGCGCAATTTGGCCCGAGCGAACTGTTGGGCGATTTTTACCTCAGCGGACCCCGCCACAAAAAAACCGGACGTCAGCGACCAGGAATCCCTGACAATCGAGTATTGCGAGGCGTCCTTGTTCATAAAGGACTGATCGCTGAGAAGTTCGCGCGATCGCGCATACCCGGGGTCATAGACCGTGAACGGCGCAATCACTGGTCCGAGCACGAGAATCGCCACCCCCGCCAGAGCGGCGCGAGTGACTTTGGGGCGGGATTCGAAGATCAACCCAACCGACACTACTTCGCCGCGAGCATTACTCGAACGAGTTCGTCGAGCAGCAAATCGACTTGTCCCTCGTGGTAACCGCCGAGCTGAGGGCGGAAGGTGATACCCCGCACGTCTGATCGTGACAACAAACCTCTATCCATGTAGAAGGCTCGAATGCGATCCGTGAACTCGTCGACGTCGTTTCGGTTGTACCCGTAGGCGAACAACGGTGCCCCACGAAAACGTTTGCGCGGTTCGAGAACGATGCGGTTGAGAATATCTTGTGCGACTGCGCGCACTTCTGCCGTTGCTCCATCGGGGCCGATGCGGCTAATGAGTTCGCTGATCTCGTGTTCGGCGACGGTGTCCTCAAAACGCTCGAGTGCTGCATCGACCTCGACTGTTGAATAGCCTCCCTTGACGACAGGGAACGCCACGGCGCGAATGTCGTTGCTCGACACGACGGATTCTCCGGCTTGAGCACCAGCGATGAACGCATCAACTGCCGCAACGTCGTAGCCCTTCGCGGGCGCTTTCATGATGGGGAAGGTCACCCTTCTATTCTGCCTTAGGAAAACAGCACGGCGAAAATAGACGCGACAAACATCGATGGCAACACCGAATCAAGTCGGTCGAGAAAGCCACCATGGCCCGGCAAAAGATGGGATGCGTCCTTCGTGCCGAGTTCGCGTTTAATCAGCGATTCGATCAGGTCGCCCGTAGTGGCGGTTCCCACCAGGATTAACCCGAACACCATCCCCCACCACCAGTCGATGTGAATCATCTGGGTGGCGATGATAAATCCCGCCACGAGAGCAAACACGACCGAACCAGCGAATCCCTCCCAAGTCTTTTTGGGGCTGATTTTGGGTGCCATCGGGTGCCGTCCAAACAGAAGTCCCGTTGCGTAGGCGCCGGTGTCGATACTCGCGATAATGATCATCGTTCCGAGCGTCCACCATTCTCCGCCGTCGCGGGCAGTCATGATGAGCGTGAAGGACACGAGGAACGGCACATAGGCCAGAGTGAACGCCGACATGATCATGTCGCGGTCGGTTACGGTCGCCCTGGACAACCCCCGTTGGATTGCGTGCCACACGATGGTGAAACCGATTCCCGCAGCGAGAGTCAACAACTGCCCGAGTGCACCAAAGTAGTACGTCGTGGGCACCATCGCCAAGGCCGAGATAAGAATCGGAATTCGCGGAACGTGACGTTTGTCAGTGCGCGAGATGGTCGCTAATTCCCAGGTTCCGAATCCGATAAACACAGCAATCAACAACATGAAGTACTGCTTGTCGATGATCAAACTAAAAACGAATACAGCACCAAGGGCACTACCTATCAGGAGTGCGGCAACCAGGTTTCTGCCCGTGCGGGCTTCGATGACGGCTCCCGCGTCACGGATGGCGTGTTCGAAATCGGACATCAGACCTCGAGGAGTTCGGATTCCTTCTTTTTCAACGCGTCGTCGATTGCGTCGATGTGCTGTTTGGTAAGGGCTTCAATTTCCTTCTCACCGCGCGCCACGTCGTCCTCGCCGACGTCGGCCTTCATCGCTTCGATGTCGGTGATTCCCTTGCGACGGATGTTCCGGACTGCTACGCGTCCGTCCTCGGCTTTTGCCTTGACAATCTTGACGTATTCTTTGCGACGTTCCTCGGTCATCTCGGGCATTGTCACGCGAATGAGGTTTCCGTCATTCGTAGGAGTTGCGCCGAGGTTGGGGAAGTTCACGATGGCCCGTTCGATTTCCTTGAGAGCCGCCTTGTCGTAAGGAGTGATGACGAGCGACCGAGCCTCGGGGTTCTGGAGGCTCGCGAGCTGGGCGAGAGGAGTGGGCGTCCCGTAGTAGTCGACCATGATTTTCTGGAACAACGCAGGGTTCGCGCGACCGGTGCGAACGGTCTGGAAATCTTCTTTGATGACGTCAACGGCCTTCGACATCTTGTCGGACACTTCGGTGATAGTTTCGGCGATCACGGTTTCCTCCTGTGTTATGCCCAGTCTAATCCTCAGCCGACGGCGAGGAGGGCTACTCCCGCGACAACGACGAGTGACCCAATGACCCGCTGCACAACATGTTTCTCGCCGAAGAAGATCGCTCCGCCGAGTGCGACAAGAATCACGCTCGATTCGCGGGCAGGGGCGACGAGCGACACTGAACTCAGTTGAATGGCCGTGAGCGCGAGCATGTACGACGCCGGGCCGAGCAGCCCGATCGCGGTAATGATGCCCGGATGCGCGCGAAACGTCGAGACGCTGTTGCGCCCTCGAATGGCGAACGGTG
>CAIRWJ010000020.1 GCA_903882245.1 uncultured Microbacteriaceae bacterium
GGCGAGTGCGGCCATGGCTAGTTCGACCGCGCGACCCGTTCCGGGGACGTCATCCTGGTCAACAATCACGACGCCGTCGGACAATTCCGCAATCGCTTCGGCGACCGCATCGCGCTCGTGGCGCACGACGGCGACAGTGTGTGCGGGGTGAAGAGCGGCGACCGCCGACAACACGTGGCCGATCATCGGAACACCCGCTATGGGGTGCAAAACCTTGGCCGTGGCGGATTTCATCCGCGTTCCCTCACCGGCGGCGAGAATCACCACAGCAAGAGAAGCATCGGTCATATGACCATTCTGGCACTAGGCACTCGGCGCGCCCGCCGAAGCGCCGAGTGTCGCCGAAATTCGGGCAGAATGGAAGAGCCCTTCGGGGCAATGCCCCTTAGTGTAATGGCAGCACGGCATCCTTTGGAGATGTTCGGTCTTGGTTCGAATCCAGGAGGGGCAGCGTCTATTCGCCGAGTTTGTCGGCGACATCCAACCATCGAGACTCAAGTGCATCGAGGTTCGTGGTCGCCGCTCCGAGCTCGCTGCTGATTGTGGCAAGACCCTCGTAATCGCTCTGGTCGTGGGTCGCCATCTGCGCGTGGATCTTTTCGATGGAGGCCTTGAGGTTCTGAATCTGGCGATCGAGTGACTTGAATTCTTTGTCGAGCGCGTGACGCTCGGCTCCGCTCAGTTCGGTGGACTTCGGGCCGGTCTTGGTGGGTGCTGACGACATCGGGGTGACGGGACGCGCATCTAATCGGAGGTATTCGTCGACACCCCCGGGAAGGTGACGCAAGTGCTTTCCGATGACCGCGTATTGCTGGTCGGTCACGCGCTCGAGCAGGTACCGGTCGTGCGAGACGACAATCAGTGTTCCCGGCCACGAGTCAAGCACGTCCTCAAGAGCCGCGAGCATGTCGGTGTCAAGGTCGTTGGTCGGTTCATCGAGAAGCAACACGTTGGGCTCATCGAGCAAGATCAACAAAATCTGGAGGCGACGCTTCTGCCCACCGGACAAGTCCTTGACGGGGGTTTGAATGTGAGCGCTGGAAAACCCGAGACGTTCGAGCAACTGACCCGGTGTCAATTCGATTCCACCCGCGTTGTACGTCGTTTTGAACCCGGCGATCACGGCACTCACGCGGTCGTTCATGTACTGCTCGAGCCCCTCGAGGCGCTGATCGAGTCGTCGAAGTTTGACCGTCTTGCCGGTTTTCACGCGACCGCTCGTGGGGTGCAAGCTCTCGTCGATGAGCCCGAGAAGCGTTGATTTGCCGGCGCCGTTTCGACCCAAGATGCCGGTGCGCTCGCCCGGCGCGATGCGCCACTCGACGTCCTCGAGAATGACGTTGTCACCGAACGCGAATCCCGCATCGAGCAAATCAACGACGTCCTTGCCCAGGCGCTGCGTGGCCAATTTGGACAGTTCGATGCGGTCACGCGGCGGCGGGACATCCGCAATCAGCGCGGTCGCCGCATCGATGCGGAACTTCGGTTTGGTCGTCCGAGCGGGAGCACCGCGACGCAACCACGCGAGTTCCTTTCGCAACAGGTTCTGACGACGTTCCTCACTCGACGCCGATTGGCGCTGGCGCTCAACGCGCTGCAAAATGTACGCCGCGTACCCGCCCTCGAACTTGTCGACGATGCCGTCGTGGACCTCCCACGTGTCGGTCGAAATCGCGTCGAGGAACCACCGGTCGTGTGTGACGACCACGAGAGCGCCGGTTCCGGTCGGCCAGCGGCGAATCAAGTGTTCGGCGAGCCAGTTAACCCCCGACACATCGAGGTGGTTGGTCGGTTCGTCGAGAAGCAAAACGTCCCACGTGCCGACGAGGAGGCGGGCGAGGCCGACACGACGACGCTGGCCTCCAGACAAATCGCCGATTCGGGAGTTGACGTCAACGTCACCGAGCAAACCGGCGAGCACATCGCGAATCACAGGAGACGACGCCCACTCGTGCTCGGGGCCTTCCCCGACCACCACGCTTCCGACCGTCTCGTCCTCACGGAAGTGATCGTCCTGTGTCAACATTCCGATCTGCGTCCCACCGCGCATCGTTACCCGCCCGGAATCCGGAGTGAGTGAGCCACCAATAATCGACATGAGTGTCGACTTGCCGTCGCCGTTGCGACCGACGACGCCGATGCGGTCGCCCGCATGAATTCCGATCGTGAGGTTGTCCAACACGACCCGATTCGGGTACTCGTGGGAAACGCCTTCTAATCCGACCAGGTTCACTTCGTTAGTTTAGACAGGTAAATCTTGCGAGAATGGTGGGGTGACCCGCCGCTCCCTCACCGTCCTGACCTTTTCGCTCGCCGCGTTCTGGATTACCCTCGATCAACTCACGAAACTGTGGGCCGAAACTGCGCTTGTCGGGCAACCGCGGACGCCGATCCTCGGCGGTTGGTTCGGACTCGTCCTCGTCTACAACCCCGGAGCCGCTTTCGGATTGGGCACGGGATTCATTTGGGTCTTGACCGTGATTGCGGGCGTCACCGCCGTCGTGCTCGTCGTCGTCGCTCTTCGCACCCAAACTCTGTTGTGGTCACTGGCCGTGGGTTCAATGCTCGGCGGAGCCGTCTCGCACTTCTTCGACCGGCTACTTCGCGGCGACACTCTCGGCTCCGGGAAAATCGTTGACTTCATCGACTACGGCGGATTCTTTGTCGGGAACGTCGCTGACATCGCTCTGGTCGGCGCCGCCATCGGCTCTGTGCTGCTGAGTTTCTTTGGGGTACCGTTCAGTTCACGCGAGCGCCCAAAGCCGGCGCCGACACAGAAATAGCGTTTCGGCCGTCCGCTGTCAGCGACGCCGCGAGGTCAGCCGCGGAATCCTCGTCGGCGGCGAGCAGCGCAACCGTCGGGCCGCTTCCGGACACGATTCCCGCGAGAGCGCCGTGCGTCTCGCCGAACTCAAGCGTTTCGCCCAGATGCGGCATGAGTTGAAGCGCCGCGGCCTGCAAATCGTTCCGCAGATATTCTGCGAGGGCCATCGCATCGCCCGACCGGAGGGCCTGCAATAACTCCGATTCAACTGAAGGGTCGACTGCGACCGTTTCGATCTCGATCGAGTGTTCGGCGCGATGACGGTCGAGTTGGCGGAAAACGTCGGGGGTTGATAGCCCAACTTCGTTCAACACGAGCACCCAGTGGAACGTTGATTTCGCGAGAAC
>CAIRWJ010000021.1 GCA_903882245.1 uncultured Microbacteriaceae bacterium
GAGTCGGCCATCGTCGTTTTGAGAGCCGAAGAGGAATCAAAGGGCGACCCCGCGTGATTTATCGCACTTTGTTTCGTCTCGTGTTCGCAAGGATGGACGCCGAGAATGCTCACGAACTCGTGGTGTCACTTTTGGTTCTCGGGCAACGAATTGGACTCACCCCGCTTCTTCGTATTTTCACGCGTCCGCCCCGTTCGGCACGTGTGGATGCACTGGGCTTGCACTTTGAATCACCTTTCGGACTCGCTGCAGGCTTCGACAAGAACGCCATCGCCTATCGAATTCTCTGGGGGCTGGGGTTCGCGCATGTTGAGGTCGGTACAGTCACCGCACATCCACAGGAGGGAAATCCTCGACCACGATTGTTTCGACTTCGTGCCGATCATGCGTTGATTAACCGGATGGGATTCAACAACGAGGGGGCAGTGGTCGTCGCTCCTCGACTTCGCCGTCGACGTGGCCCAATTGTCGGAGTCAATATCGGGAAAAGTCGACGTGTCGATGTTGACGATGCCCGGGGAGATTATCTCGCGTCGACCAGGCTCTTGGCGCCGGTTGCCGATTACCTGGTTGTCAACGTGTCGTCGCCGAACACGCCGGGGCTTCGCGGGCTCCAAGAAATTGACAAACTTGAACCACTGCTGCGTGACGTGAAGAACGAAGCTGGCACAACTCCCGTTTTGGTGAAGATCGCACCGGACCTGACGAATCGCGCCATAGACGCGGTTGCTGACCTTGTTGTGCAGATCGGGTTAGACGGAATCATTGCCACCAACACCACTCTGTCCCGTGATGGACTAGCTACCCCTGATGCCGAAGTCGACGCGATGGGCGCGGGCGGGCTGTCGGGCCCGCCGCTTGCTGAACGGTCTACACAGATCGTGCGTCGTTTGCGAGAACGAGTGGGCTCGGACCTGTGCATCATCTCAGTCGGTGGAGTTACTACGGCAGCCGATGTCGCCGAACGACTGTCGGCTGGCGCAACTCTGGTACAGGGTTACACCGCGTTCCTTTACGAGGGGCCGTTTTGGGCAGCACGGCTGACCAAGGGATTCACGCGCGGATTATGACGGGTGTTCGCCGCGCGCCACTTGCGGCTTGGGAACACGCAGTGGACGGAACTGGAACGCGCGGGTCGATGCGTACCAGCGGTGTCCCTTTTCAATGTTTGACGCACCGAACTTGTCCGTCATCATTCGGAGCAATTTGCGACTGAAGATGAGAGCGTCGGCGACGGCAGTGAGGAAAAAGCCGTACATGGCGATGAGAACGGTGAGCTGAAAGACGGCACCGGATCCATCAGTCGCGGTGTACTGGGGGAGGAACGTGGCAATGATTACCGCGAACATCAGCGGAATCATGAATTCTCCTATGGTGTATCGCGCATCCACGAAGTCACGCACGAAACGTCGCTGCGAGCCTTTATCACGAGCGGGCATAAATCGCTCGTCTCCTGCTTCGTATCCCTGGCGGGCTACGAGGCGTTCGTTCGCGCGCTTCCTCCGATCTTCCTTGGTCGTCTTGGTCTTTGTGCGTTTTGCGACGAGAGGGCGCTTGTTTGCGGCTTCACGCTCTTTGCGGCTCGGTGTGGCTCGTCCTTTGCCGGTGGCGGGCGAAGTGTCGGCGGAGTCGGTCACGACGGTTCCTCTCGATAGGTGCTTCTAAGATTACCGTTATGACGCATTCCTCTCGTTCCCTTGGCGATATTCGCGCCCGAATTGACGCAACCTTCCCTGAATCACTTGAGACTCTCAAATCTCTGGTTCGAATTCCCAGCGTGTCGTGGGACGGGTTTCCGAGCGAGGAGGTTCACCGTTCAGCCGAGTTTGTCGCCGAACGGGCGCGTTCCTTGGGAATCTTTGAGGACGTCCGTGTCGTGACGGAACCTTTTGCGGACCGGCCCGGATACGGTCAGCCGGCCGTTCTCGCCCGCAGGAACCCAGCGCCGGGCTATCCGACTGTTCTGCTTTATGCCCACCATGACGTACAGCCTCCGGGTGATTCGCAAGCGTGGGAGAGCGCCCCTTTTGAACCAGTCGAGCGAGACGGACGTCTTTACGGCAGAGGGGCAGCTGACGACAAGGCCGGAGTCGTCGTGCACTTGACCGCACTCGAAACCATCGCCAATATTCTCGGCGACGACCTCAACATCGGGCTCGCACTGTTCATCGAAGGGGAGGAGGAGTTTGGATCCCGTTCCTTCACGTCAATCCTCGATCGCCACGCCTTGATTCTGGAAAGTGACGTCATTGTGGTCGCCGATTCGGATAATCGCTCGGTCGACATTCCGTCGTTGACCGTGAGCCTGAGGGGGAACGTGGCCTTCTCGCTCACCGTGTCGACGCTCGAACACGCTTCGCATTCTGGAATGCTCGGAGGAGCAGTTCCCGACGCGATGATGGCGGCGACAACGCTGCTGGCGAGGCTTTACAACGAGGACGGTTCCGTTGCGATTGCGGGACTTCAGTCGCACAATGCCCCGGTACCGGATTTCACTCGGGACGAACTGATTCACGATTCGGGATTGAAAGACGGCGTCAGCGATATCGGGACGGGCCCAATTCTCTCGCGCATGTGGTTCCAGCCAGCGATTTCGATCACGGGTATCGACGCGCCAACCGTTCAGAACGCGTCCAACACACTGATTCCGTCCGTCACAGTCAAGATCTCGGTGCGCATCGCGCC
>CAIRWJ010000022.1 GCA_903882245.1 uncultured Microbacteriaceae bacterium
TCACCGCTCCCCGCACAAGATCTGACTCGAACGAATCGGCAATCGTTTCCCCGATGGGCCGACCAAAGAACTCGTCCCACAATTCAGGGCCGAGTAAGTGCCGGACTTCCGATTCGGTTTTTAGTGGTTCCAGAACCGTGGGGAATAACCGTTGTGCGATGGTTTCAGTCTTTGAGTAAAAAGTGTTCCACGCATCGAAGTCGCTAGCCACACCGATTGATTCGAACGACCTAGCCGTCGCCTCTGCGTCGATTTTGTCAATCAGCAGCCCAGCCTTGCCGTCGGGTGCGGGAGTGAAGGACCCGTAACGTCGTGGGGCTGTCTCGACATCGAGGGTCCGTTGGGATTCCTGCCGGTCGAGGCCGCGGGTCGTGTCGCAACCCTTCGTGAACACGGTCTTTCCGCCGTGGGCGGCTTCGTGCCCGTCGTCCTTCACGACGTAACCCACGACCCGAAACCGGAAATTCGCGCTGAGCTCGAAGTGTTCAAAGCCGCTGGCGCCGAGGCAATGGTTCTCGCCGCGAGCACCGGCAGCGAAGGCTATGACAACCGCCCAGTGCTCAGTGACGCTCAATGGCAGACGCTGTTTACCAACCTCACAGAGCTCGAGGCTCTCGCAGCTGAATACGGAATTCTCGCAGTTGTTCACCCCCACATGGGAACCATCATCGAATCGGCAGACGACGTCGCGCGCGTACTCGCCGGGACGTCGATCGGATTCTGCCTCGACACCGGACACATGCTGATCGGCGGAGCCGACCCGGTCACGTTTGCGCGCGATCACGGGGACCGCGTCAAGCACGTGCACGCAAAAGATGTCAACCTCGCGCTAGCGAACAAAGTGAAATCCGGCGAGTGGACGTATTACGAGGGCGTCGCCGCCGGAATGTATGTGCCGCTCGGCCAGGGTGACGTCGACGTCGCGGCAATCGTGCGTTCTCTCGAGGCGGCGGGATTCGCCGGCTGGTACGTGCTCGAGCAGGACTATGTTGTCACCGCCGAGCCAGCAGAGGGTGAAGGTCCCATCATCGACGCACGAGCCAGCGTCACGTATCTACGTTCCCTATTGGGCGAATAGCGACCAACGACGAACGACCCGATGGTTTCCTCGGACCGTTCGCACATTCACTGTCAGAGCTTGCCGTCAACCGACACGGTGTGACCCGTTCGAGCCGATTCGGTGGCGGCGTCCGCAAGGATCAACGCGGCACGGCCGTCGTCGAACGTCGGGTTGTAGTTCTTCCCATCGCGAATCCCATCGAGGAACAGCGCGAGTTCGCGTCGATACGACACCGCGTATCGAACAAGGAAAGCATCGATGAACGGCTCGGCCTGTCCTGTTCCGGTGGCGTCGTATTTCTGAACCGTCGTCGGCGAAACGTTGTGGGCGTGAAACATCGCCTTGTCACCGAACGCCTCGAGGCGCTGGTCGTAGCCGTATGCCGAGTGACGCGAATTGACGATGACGATGATTTCGCCACCGCGACCGCGCATCGTGACCGACACCGAGTCATAGTCGTTCTCGGCTTTAATGTCGTCACTGAAGACGTTCGTTCCGGCCGCATACACGTCGACGATGTCGGGTACAAAGTAACGCGCCATGTCGAAGTCGTGGATTGTCATGTCACGGAAAATTCCGCCCGACACCGCGATGTAGGCGCGCGGAGCGGGGCCGGGGTCACGCGACAAGATAACGAGCTGTTCGAGCTTTCCCGCTTCGCCAGCCGCGACGCGCTTCTGGATCGACTCGAATTGAGGGTCGAAACGACGGTTGAACCCGATAGCGATGTGCACGTTCGCCGCGTTTGCCTTGTCGCGGAGTTCTTCGACCTTGGCGATGTCGAGGTCGATGGGCTTTTCGCACAGGACGTGAATTCCAGCGTCAATCGCGCGGTCAATCATGTCGAGGTGCGTAGGTGTTGGCGATGCGACGACGATGACGTCGACCTCGCCCGAATTAAAGACGTCGTCGGGGTCGGCCGTGACCTTCCCGCCGAATTCTGCCGCGAGCGCCGTCGCACCGTCGATGAACGGGTCGCAAATCCAGGCGAGGTTAGCGCCCTTGGTGTCGGCGATACTGCCCGCATGTACCTGGCCGATTCGGCCCGAACCGATGAGTCCGATATTCAGATCGCTCACAGCGTTCCTTTCTTTTGTTAGGACAAATCTACAATATAGATACGCTCTAACCCGAGGGAGACCCCATGGCACGCATTGCGATAACTGGCTCGACTGGATTCGTTGGCAGTAACATCGCCGAGTCCCTGATGCTGCTGGGGCACTCGGTCGTCGGGCTTACCCGAAACGGGTCCGTCCATGCCGCATCGTGGCCTCTGATTGACGTTGACTATTCGTCCGACGACTCGATTTCACACGCACTCGATAGCGTGGACGCAGTCGTTCACTGCGCCATCGCGGACGACTTTCGACGCTTACTCAACGACCGGGCCGCCGCCTACGACAATTACGTTGCACTGACCGAACGGCTCGCCCGCATCGCCGACGCCAACGGGCAGAAGTTCATCTTCATTTCGACCGACTGGGTGATGGACGGCACGGGACATCGTGAACTCGAATCCAATCACGGCAATGCCATCAACTATTACGGATATCTGAAAGGCCTCGCCGAGCAAGCCGTTCACAGTTCACTGGAGGGTCGAGGCGTCGTCGCCCGGGTGGCCGGGGTGATGGGACGTCACCGCATCGCCGAAGCACCGAGGTTGCAGGACGTCGGGTTCGGGTTTTACGTCGACACTCTCGTGCGGTCACTTCGCGCAGGGAATGAGTTTCAAGTTTGGGGCGGCCCTAACGTGAACCAGATCACGACACCGTCACTCGCCTCCGAAGCCGGGGCGCAAATCGCCCGAATCATCGCACGGGATGCGACAGGGACATTTCACCTCGTGGGCGACACTGCCGTCACCCGCATGGAACTGGCGTACGCGGCCTGTGACGTTTTCGACCTGCCGCGCAGTTTGATCACCGAAGGAGAGCCGCCTGCGGCGGAACTGTTTCCGGGTCCAGTCCCCGTGGATTCGA
>CAIRWJ010000023.1 GCA_903882245.1 uncultured Microbacteriaceae bacterium
ACGAGTCGGGACAACATGATGGACGAACGTGTGTGGTCGACATTCGGAGCATTGCGAACCTTTTCGAGCGCTGCCTCCAATGCCGGAATTGACGAGGCGCGCATGTGCACAATCGCGTCGGCCTGACCGGAGACTGTTCCCGCATAGACCACCTCGGGAACGCCGTGGAGGAGTTTCCGAAGATCATCGGGCGAAACCGTCCCGCGACAATACAGCTCAACGTAGGCCTCAACGCCGACGCCTTCAGCAGCCGGGTCAACGTTGACAGTGAATCCGCGGATGGCTCCCGAATCAACGAGACGATCGACGCGTCGCTTTACGGCGCTCGCCGACAGACCTACAACATCGCCAATTTCGGCGTATCCAGCGCGCGCATTCTCGCGGAGTTGCTCGATTATTCGCTTGTCAGTTGCGTCCACGCCGCTATTCTAGGCGGTTTGGTGCGCGAGTTCAGATTATTCGGAGGGTTTGGCGCGCTAGGGTCCACGCTCGGTGATGGTAATCAATTGAGTGGCGGTGTCAGACTGATCGGTCGACGACCGAGTGAAGGCAGATCGAACCGTGTCCATCGTCGAGATGTTGTGAGAACTTCGCATCCACACCACCGCAATGATTGCCGCAACCAGCCCCCCAAGCGCCGCAACGCCAATCGCACACCGCGGACCGAACGCGTTCGATACCCAACCTGCGAGCGGCGATCCGATGAGCGTAGCGCCGACCAGCAGGGTCGAGAAAATGGCCATCACGCGCCCACGATAGATTTCGTCGGTTGTGGTTTGGATGTAGCTGTTGATAGTTGCGACCATGAGAACCCCACCGAAGCCCAAAATCGGATACAGCACAACAAATGTCGTCACGGTTGGCGCGAGCGCAGCGGCCAACCCTCCGACGGCGATCGATGCGGCGGCCATGGTGATAACCGAAAGTCGGGGCCGGGCGCTTCGAGTCACAAGGAGAGCACCACCGAGCGACCCCACCGCTAGAGCCGACATGATGAACCCGTAATCGTGCGCGCCGAGCCCGAATTCGATGACCGCCATGGTGCTGGAAAAAATCCCGAAGTTGAAGACGACCGTACCGACAATGAACAACATGGTGAGCACAACGACGAGGTCTTTACGGGATCGGATGTAAGCGAGCCCAGCTCGGAATTGACCGCGTTCTTTCGGTGCTTTCGGAACGGCGTGTAACTCATTGCGTCGGAGCAACGAAATGGACACAATTGCGGAGGCGAACATGAGTCCAGCCACAAGAATTGTCCAGCCCGTCCCCACCGCCGAGATGCCGATCCCGGCCAACGCCGGCCCGATGAGACGCGAGGTGTTGAACATCGTTGAATTGAGTCCGATGGCGTTGGAAACGGTGTCTTTGCTGACAAGTTCGTTGACAAAGATTTGGCGAGCGGGCGTTTCTATTGATTGGATTATGCCGAGTCCCAGTGCAAGTGCATAGACGAGCCCGAGGTTGGCGACTCCGGCCAAAACGGCGATGCCGAGAACGACACCGAACAGGGTCTCCATGACCGCCGCCCAGAGAATGATTGTCCGGCCCGGAAAGCGGTCGATGAACGGCCCAACGAATGGTCCGAGGATCAAAATCGGACCGAACTGAAGAGCAAGACTTATTCCCAGAGCGACGGCATCGTTGTTGGTGAGCTCGGTGAGGACGAGCCAGTCCTGCGCGGCGCGTTGCCCCCATCCGCCGATGTTGGAGAGTAGTGCACCGATGATCCAGACGCGGAAGTTTCGGTTTGACAGCGCGCGAAACATCGAGGGCCTCGGTTCACGTTCACTGCGCTTTCGACGACCGACCATGTATCTCATCCTAGGCAGACTCGGTAGGTTCCCCTGCACCGCCTAAAATGGGGCGCATGTCCACAGTCAGCGGAACCAACTACACGTGCGTCACCTCCGTCTCGATATGAAGGGCGAATACAAGGTCCCCGGCGGGAAACTGATTGTCGTCGAAGCCGAGGAACGCGACGGACACCTCGTCGACGTCATCATTTCTGGTGATTTTTTTCTCGAACCGGACGAGGCTCTGGATGCAATGACTCGCGCAATCGAGGGACTCCCGATCACCTCTGAAGCGGGCGAAATCGCGCGCAGGGTTCGTGACGCTCTCCCGGACGACGTCGTCATGCTCGGCGTAAACCCCGAAGCGGTCGCAACAGCGGTTCGTCGCGCGATTGCCGACGCGCGATCGTTTGCAGAATATGACTGGGAGTTTCTCGCGCCAGAGCCGCTGTCGGCGGCCGAACACATGGCACTCGACCAGGTCTTGACAGAAGAAGTCGGGGCTGGGCGACGCGGGCCGACGTTGCGTATCTGGGACTGGAACGAGAAAGCGGTGATTATCGGGTCCTTCCAATCACTTCGCAACGAGGTCGATCTAGACGAAGCCGCTTCGCGTGGTGTCGGGGTATTTCGGCGGGTGAGCGGCGGCGGCGCGATGTTTATCGAGCCAGGTAACACCATCACCTACTCGATTTATGCCCCCGCCGAACTTGTCCGTGGCATGTCGTTTGCCGACTCCTACGCGTTCCTCGACGATTGGGTCCTGCAGGCACTGAACTCCATCGGAATCGCGGCAGAGTACAAGCCACTCAATGACATCGCGAGCCCACAGGGCAAAATCGGCGGTGCAGCTCAGAAGAGGCTGGGAAACGGCGCGGTGTTACACCACGTCACGATGGCCTACGACATCGACGCGAACGCGATGATGAAGGTGTTGCGGATTGGTCGAGAGAAGCTGAGCGACAAAGGCGTCACGAGCGCGGCGAAGCGCGTGGACCCGCTCAAAAGCCAGTCGGGGATGACGCGCACCGAGGTCATCGACAGGATGGTCGACACGTTCCGCGAACTCTACGGGCTGACAGAAGGGATCATCACCGACAACGAGCGTTCTCGAGCCACCCAGCTCGTGACAGAAAAGTTTCTTACTGACGAGTGGTTGCGCCGAGTTCCCTAGGCTTCGAATTTGTAGCCGAGACCGCGAACCGTCATGATGAACTTCGGATTCGCGGGATCGGGTTCGATTTTGCTTCGGATGCGCTTGACGTGGACATCGAGCGTCTTTGTGTCTCCGTAATAGTTCGATCCCCATACGCGGTCAATAATTTGCCCTCGCGTCAACACTCGGTTGGTGTTGTCCATCAGATATTCCAGCAACTCGAACTCCTTGAGAGGCAGTGTCACGGGTTGCCCATTAACCGTGACGGCATGGCGTTCGGTGTCGAGGCGGACTGGACCAGCTTCGAGAACAGATCGTGTCTCATTCGAATCCGGCACCGCGCCTCGACGCAGAACCGCCTTGATACGTGCGAGTAGTTCGCGGGTTGAATAGGGTTTGACAACGTAGTCATCTGCGCCGATTTCCAAACCGACCACTTTGTCGACCTCGGAATCTTTGGCGGTCACCATGATGATGGGCACATTGGACCGTGTGCGGATTTCACGACACACGTCGACTCCGCTCATACCTGGAAGCATGAGGTCCAACAGGATTAGATCCGGCGAACCGTTTTGCCACTCAATGAGCGCCGAGGGTCCGTCGACGGCCTCAAGAACCTCGAACCCTTCGCGCTGGAGGATGTACACGAGGGGTTCCCGCAGTGATTGTTCGTCTTCGACTACGAGCACACTACTCATGGGTGTTCTCCTCGCTAGTGTCCACAAGCCTAGGCAGGCGAATGGTAAAGGTTGAGCCGACACCCTGCTGGGAAAACAGGGTGACTTCACCGCGATGGCTCATGCTGATGTGTTTCACGAGACTGAGACCGAGGCCAGTTCCACCCGTTGTGCGGTCGCGGGATTCATCCACCCGGTAAAACCTTTCGAACACGCGGGCTTGCTCGTCGGCGGGGATACCGACTCCCTGATCTGTCACGATGATGTCCACGTGTCCGTTTCGGGTGGTGACCCCGATGCCGACCTGTTGATTTTTGTCCGAATATTGAATCGCGTTCTCGAGAAGGTTTTTCACGGCTACGGTCAGGAGCTCCCCGTCCCCCATGACGAGGACGTCGTCGGGGAACTTGGCGTTGATGTCGATGGCTTTCGCTTCCGCGATGACGATTGTACGTTCGAGAGCCTCGCGGATGACTGCGCCGATATTGACGGGACGGGCGCTCGACAGAATGTCGGATGATTCGACGCGGGACAACTGAATAATCTCGGTCACGAGGTTAGACAATCGCCTCGCTTCCCGGCGAAGGCTATCGGCGAACTTGTGCATTTGTTTTGGGTCGTCCAGCGCACCTTCCATCGCCTCGCTGAGCAGAGTGATGGCTCCGATGGGAGTTTTGATTTCGTGCGTGACATTCGCGATGAAGTCGCGACGGATCGTCTCGAAGTCGCGCTCATCGGTTGAGTCTTCAACGAGAACCAGCACGAAACCGCTCCCGATGGACACCGCTCTCGCGTGTAAATATCGAACCTCACCGCCTGCACTGAGCGTCAGTTCGAACTCTACTTCGTGGGTTGAATCGGAGTCCTTAGCACTGCGGACGAGTTTTCGAATTTCGTTGCTGCGGATGACGCGACCTGAAACCAGCCCCAGAGCGATGGCACTGTTTGTTGCGCGAAGCACCGCGAGTGAATTGTCCACGACAAACCCGGCCGTTGCTAAAACGCTGATAAGACTCGAGGCCATGTCGGTCAGTGATTCGTCGGATGGGGAATTGCTGGGACGCATTCGCACCGATCGGAAAAACAAATAGGTCGCACCGATGGCGATGACGGCCACGGAGGACGCCACCATTATGAGAATGTCAATTGTTACCATCCAGTTAAGGTTAGGTGACGAAAGGCGGAGTATCGTGGACCTTAGTTCATTTGAACGACGTATTTAACCGTGCGTTAGCGAGTTGTTA
>CAIRWJ010000024.1 GCA_903882245.1 uncultured Microbacteriaceae bacterium
GCCGAACCGCGTCAATGTCAGCCAGGAGTCTCGTGAGACGGTAAACAAAGACAGCGATTTCCTTGCCGAACGTCGTCGGGGTCGCGGCTTGGCCGTGCGTGCGCGACAACATAGGAGTGTCGCGTTCGGATGTGGCGAGCGCCGTCAGTTTCTCGACCATGACGTTCATCGCTGGGCGCCACACCTCGCGAACCGCGGCACCCAGAGTGATTCCATAGGACAGATTGTTGATGTCTTCACTCGTGCACGCGAAATGTGTTAGCTCGGCCATGCGTGACAGCCCGAGGTGCTCGAGGTGTTCTCGAACGAGATACTCAACGGCCTTGACGTCGTGACGTGTCGTTGCCTCGAGTTCCGCAATCCGTGCGACATCAGAATCGCCGAAGTTCGTCGCGACGTCACGCAAGGCAAGACGCTCATCGGCGCTCAGTTTCGCACCGAAAAGGCCCTCATCCGCGAGGCGAATCAGCCACTCAATTTCCACATGAACCCGAGCACGATTGAGTCCCGCTTCGGACAGATGTTGACCAATCTCGGCGACCGCACCGTGGTAGCGACCGTCCAAAGGACTGAGCGGTTGGGGCGAAAGGGTCATATCTCTATTCTCGCAGTTTTATCCCCACGAGCCGTGTGCGCACCACCCTTCCACCGCCACACCGTTGTGATGCCGAGAGGCCGACACGTGCTGCACGCTGTGATGGTGATATCCGCGAATCTGGTCAACACAACGAACCTTCTCGACGGGGCAATCGCTGATCTCGAGCGTTCAATCGCTCGTAGCGGCTGGGCCGGGCCGGCCCGCATCGCCTACGACGATGTCGCAACAGAGTTCCGGTCGCGATTGATAGCCCTGGTCACACGAGCGCAGTCACTCGGTTGATTCCCCCGATCTCTGTAGAGACCAACACCTTCCGCTACACGCTCGACGCCCTTCTCGTTCGGTCTGACGACCTGCGTCGGGTGGCGGCGACAGTTGCAAACGCAGCTCAGTATGTGGGGATATCGGCGCGTCTGAATTCTGAACCAGAACGACTGGTTCTGAAGATAGAAATCGAACACGCTGCGAAAGACATCGCGGATGTGCACGCTGACCTTGAGGGCGTTATTGCCACGATTGAGCCGTCCGAGTGGGCTCGCGCATCGCTCGTTACCGGCGGACCATGGCCAGAAACGCGAGGCGTCAGCGAATGGGTGGTGAATTACGCCCCCTGGCAATCGGTTGCGGCGCGGTGGGTGCCGGTCACGATGACACGACGGATCGACAACGCCAATGCGCCGCAGGATTTTCTGGAACGCTTCGCTCGAATTCCCACGGGCTCGGAACGTGTCCGAATCGACCGCTTTGACACCGCAACCGGCCCACGTTTTGAGGTTTATCTCGCTGGCACCAACTTCGCCGCGGGCCCCGACAATCCGTGGTGGGTCGGTGCGAATACCGAGCTGCTCGCGTCAGGCGCTTCGCGATCGATGTCTGCGGCAGAATCTGCGCTGAATCACGCCGGAGTGACGGGTACGACACCCATCGTCCTGACGGGACACTCACAGGGTGGAGCAATTGCCTTGGCGCTCGCAAACTCGGGTCGGTACGCGGTGGAGGCGGTATTCACGGCAGGAACACCTGCAGGCCTCGTCGAGTCACCTGCAAATGTGCCGATCGTTCACGTTGTGCACCCAGAGGACCCCGTCCCCGCGTTGGGTGGAGTAATCCGCGGGACAGCGGGCACGACATGGATAGTGCATACCGAACCGCGCTCTACAGGAACCGATGCGCATCTCGCGTCGAACTATCAGGAATCTCTCCGGAGGCTTGACGGCCTGAGGGACCCACGATTAATGGCGCTCGAAAACCGTCTACAAATCGATGGTCCGGGAACTGCGATGTGGTTTCGGGCGACGTTAGCGGGTGACTGAAACCGGGCTCATGAACGGGCGCAGAGCGATACCAATTAGCCAATTGCACAGCGACATGGCGAGTGCGCCGATGACGCCCCATGAAAAGTCGTCGATCACAAGACCGAAGCCCATGTAGGGCGTCGCTTGCGACACGAGCATCAAGAGGCTGGCATTGACGAGAAGTGCGACGAGCCCCAGCGTGAGCAGGTACAACGGGAATGCGACGATTCGGATGAAATTTCCGATGACGGCGTTAACGATTCCGAAGACTGCTGCCACGGCCGCGTACGAGAGAACGAGATTGGCTTCACCCGAACCGAATGGAATCAGGTGAATTCCTTCAACGAAAGAGTCCGCAATCCACAGAGCGGCGGTGTTGATGATCAGTCCCAAAAGCAATCGAGTCATGTCAACAGCCTACGGCGGACAGGGCGAGTTGGAACAAAACCCAATTCGCGCCGACACAAAGTACCACTGACAATCGTCAACAAACGTCCTTACGGCTAGTCTGGTCTCATGCCGTATACCGAGGCAACTCTTCAACTGCTGTCGATCGACGGGACTCTTGTCGAAAGCGATCGGACGGCGGAATATCGTGCGCTCGTCGACAAACTGAGCGACGCCCAACTGCAGAATTTCTACCGCGAGATGGTGGTTACGCGACGATTCGATATCGAATCGGGAAACCTGCAACGCCAGGGTCAACTCGCATTGTGGGTACCCAGCCTCGGTCAAGAAGCCGCACAGGTTGGTTCGGGGTTTGCAACGCGCGCCCATGACACCATTTTTCCGTCCTACCGTGAGCACGCCGTGGCGCGAATTCGCGGGATCGATCCCGTCGCTATCCTCTCGTTACTTCGTGGCGTCACGAACGGTGGTTGGAACCCCAACGACTCGAAGTTCCGCCTGTACACACTCGTTCTCGCGACTCAGACGCTCCATGCGGTTGGCTACGCGATGGGGACCGCGATGGACGGGAAATCCGGAACCGGAAAGTCCGATGTTGACGAGGCCACCATGGTCTATTTCGGCGACGGCGCTTCGAGCGAGGGAGATTCAAGTGAAGCCCTCGTCTTCGCGCAGTCGTATCAGTCACCC
>CAIRWJ010000025.1 GCA_903882245.1 uncultured Microbacteriaceae bacterium
GAGGTATTCCGGGACTGCCGGGAGAACGTCGCGGTGGACGCCGATCGCGGAATCCTGAAAAAGAGGAGTTGCTTCACTGCGTTCCTTCACGTGGATCATTTGTCCAGGCTTGACGCGGAACGATGGGCGGTCAACGAGTTGACCGTCGACCAGAATGTGACGGTGAACAACCATCTGACGCGCCTGTGCAGACGTACGAGCAAAACCCGATCGAAGCACGAGTGCGTCGAGACGCATTTCGAGTAGTTCTACGAGGTTTTCACCCGTTAGTCCCTGGTTGCGTCGGGCCTCGTCAAAGGTGTTGCGCATCTGGGCTTCACGAATTCCGTACTGCGCACGAAGGCGCTGCTTCTCGCGCAGACGCATCGCGAAGTCACCTTCGGACTTGCGCTTGGTTCGACCGTGCTGGCCAGGAGGGAATGCCCCTTCGCCCATAAGGCGCGCGGCCTTCGGGGTCAGTGCGATTCCAAGAGCACGCGAAAGGCGAACCTTCGCGCGAGTGCGATTCTTGTCAGACATTGTGTCCTTTTCATGTGTGAAAAACAGTGGGATTCCCCCCGCAAACGGGGAGAGAAACATGAGGGCCTCAGCGCCGGCTACAGGCACCGATTCTTGTGGAGGAGACGCAGCCGCACGTCTGTCTTCTCAAGCGGTGTTCAAACTCTAACAGAAAGAGGCGAACCGCGCCATTCAACCGGCGTTAAGGATTGCACGAATACGCGCAAGTCGTTCAGCGAGCTCTTGCTCGCGACCATGTCCGCTCGGGTCGTAATAGTTGGGTGCTTTGCCATCGCGATAGCGCTGTTGAGCGACTCCCCCATCGATGTCGTGTGGATATACGTACCCTTTGCCGTGCCCGAGTTTGTCTGCGCCTGAATAATGAGCGTCGCGAAGATGTTTCGGGACGGGCTCGAACGAACCGTCCCTAATGTCCCGAATCGCAGTATCAATCGCAGTAATCACGGCGTTCGACTTTGGGGCGAGTGCGAGGTGGATGGTTGCTTCAGCGAGTGGGATGCGACCCTCGGGCATGCCGATCAACTGCACCGCATCCGCTGCGGCGACCGCGATGGTCAGGCACGACGGGTCCGCAACGCCGATGTCTTCGGCCGCCAGGATTACCAGACGTCGCGCGATAAATCTCGGGTCTTCACCGGCTTCGATCATGCGTGCCAGATAGTGAATTGCCGAATCAACATCGCTGCCCCGAACCGATTTGATAAACGCACTGATGACGTCATAGTGTTCGTCACCCGCTCGGTCATATCTGAGTAGCGCTCTGTCACTGGCTGCAGCCACCGTCTCGGCCGTGATTGTTCCGCCAGCGCCGACGACGTTCGCCGAGGCTTCGAGCGTCGTGAGCGCGCGCCGTGCGTCACCGCTCGAGAGTCGTACAAGGGACGCGAGCGCTTCCGCGTCAACGACTACCGAGCTGGCGAGGCCCTCCGGTGCGTCAACCGCGCGCTCGACAAGCGCTGCCACATCGTCGTCGGTAAGAGGCCTCAGGGTGAGAAGGAGAGAGCGGCTGAGAAGCGGGGTGATCACACTGAATGACGGGTTTTCCGTTGTCGCCGCAACCAGAGTAACCCAGCCGTTTTCAACACCCGGAAGCAACGCATCTTGCTGAGCCTTCGTGAAGCGATGGATCTCGTCGAGGAACAGGAGCGTGGGCGATCCACCGTCACTAATTCGCGACAGGGCAGATTCCATCACCTCGCGCACATCCTTGACCCCCGCCGTGACAGCGGAAAGCTCGACGAAATGTCGACTGGACGACCGTGCAATGACATGCGCAATGGTGGTTTTCCCGGTTCCCGCAGGACCCCACAGGATTACCGAGACTCCGGTTGAGCCCGTGGGCTCGGCCAGTTGGCGCAACGGTGAACCCTTGCCCAGAAGGTGAGATTGACCAACAACCTCGTCGACGGATCGCGGGCGCATTCGCACGGCGAGTGGTGCCGTTCCACCGAAAAGCCCCGTTTCGCCCGTCACCTCTCCATGATAGGCGCGCACCCAGTTGTATAACGGTTCAGAAACGGTGTATCCGAGACGGCGTGCTCTGTGTAATGTTGACGGGTGGCACAAAGCGAAACAACATTTGGACGAGTCGATGCTGATGGCACCGTGTGGGTCAAAGACGGGGACTGGCGCAGCGTCGGTCAAGTCGTCGATGTCACAGCGGATGAAGCTCTCGCGTTCTACGTCGTTCGATTCACCGAGTTGGCCTCGCAGGTAACCCTGCTCGAGCAACGATCGAAGGCCGGCGCCTCCGCGCGAATCGCCGATGCCGCCGACTTCTTCAGCGCCGGGATCTGCGACTCGACCATCCCCGAGACCAGCATCGCCAGGTTATCCGGCTTGGTAAAGTGGCGCACCATCGCGTACAGCCACGAC
>CAIRWJ010000026.1 GCA_903882245.1 uncultured Microbacteriaceae bacterium
CTCCCAAGGACTCCAAAGTTCCTAGTCACAGTATGCGGCGTTCGCAGCGCTGGCATTACACCAGGTCCGCAGTTCCTGGACGGCTACGCCGTGCTGTGCGGTGGTCTCGGAAAACACGGTTTCTCCGGTCTTGAGGTTGATCGGCACGAAAAAGAACCACGGGCCCTCCGCTGGTTCCAAGACAGCTTCCAGTGCAACTTCGCCCGGCAAGCCGATTGGACCTACGGGAAGACCTTTATGAACATAGGTGTTGTAGAGGTTTTCGGAGTCAGCCCGCTCTTCGTCGGTTGTCCACACCGTGTGGAGGTTGCCGGTCCCGTAGGCGACAGTTGCGTCTGACTCCAAGTTCCAATCCGCGTCGAGACGGTTCTGGAATACACGTGCAATCTTGGCAAAATCGTCAGTGTTACTGCCCGCTTCGCGTTGCACGAGTGCGGCAAACGTCACAACCGTATAACGTTTGCTCGGTTCGACACCAAGGGCATCGAGTCGGGCATTCATTTCATCGACCATGGTTTGAATTATGGAGGTCGCGTTTTGAGTGGGATCGAATTCGTAGGTCGCGGGGAACAGGAAACCTTCGACTGATGGCGCCTTGGCCGGGATTCCGAATACCGTCGGATCGACGGTCGCCGCCTCAAACTCCGCTACTGGAATTCCGGTTGCTTCGCTCAGCGTGGCGAACGTCGATGAAAGAACAGAGCCTTCTGGAATAGTCGCCTTGAGCGTGATGCGGTTCGCCGCATCGCTCAAAATCGCAATGGCTGACGCCGCACTCATCTCAGTTTTGAGCGTGTAACTTCCGGGCGTGAAAACGATGGACGAATCAGCGAGCAGAAGCCGATACACCGCGTCAAAAGACTTCGTGACGCCCGCATCCACGAGCTTCTGTGCGATGACGTCGCCGTATTCGCCCTGTTCGATGGTGATTTGGATATCGGGCGCGATCCCAGTACCCGAGTAGTCATTCTCGGCGGATAATCCTAAAATTTCACGAATTTTTGGCTCATAATTACTCCACGCAAACCATGCGCCACCGGCGCCGATGGCCAAGATAACGACGAGAACAATAGCGATAACTCCGCAGCCGCGTCTCGATGATTTCGTACGTACTTCACGACGTGTTTCGCTCATGATTCTCCTACCGTTTCACCCAGTGTATTGCCCGCTCGTTCAGCATTGAGGGCGCTATCAAGAACGATCGTTGCCGCAACTTGGTCAATCATTGGTCGACCCGACTTTGTCGAGTGCAGCGCGTCGTGCAGCGCGTGCTGTGCTGTCACCGTGGTCAACCGCTCGTCAACAAGACGCACAGGTAGACCGGTCGCAACGGAAAGCTCGATTGCGAACTGTCGCGCGTCCATGGTTGAAGCCGTGTCCAAGCCATCTAGAGATAATGGGAGACCGCACACAAATTCGATGGCGTCATATTCTGTCGCTAAGAGGGCCAAATCGTCGATTGCCGTCGGCCGCGCCAATGTCGCCACCGGCACCGCCATCAGACCGAGTGTGTCACTACGCGCAACTCCAACGCGGGACGTGCCCACGTCAACGCCAATTCGCGTGCCGGTGCGCATTTTTCAGGCTCCAAGGGCCGCGCGAATATCGTCGA
>CAIRWJ010000027.1 GCA_903882245.1 uncultured Microbacteriaceae bacterium
CGTCGCGCGGAATGCTTCGCGCCGTTGGCATGGGTGATGCCGACTGGGACAAGCCCCAGATTGGTGTTGCCAGTTCGTGGAATGAAATCACGCCGTGCAACCTGTCGCTCGGTCGACTTGCGCAAGCCGCAAAAGAGGGCGTCCACGCCGGCGGGGGATACCCGCTGCAGTTCGGAACAATCTCGGTCTCCGACGGAATTTCGATGGGGCACGAGGGAATGCACTTCTCGTTGGTATCCCGTGAAGTCATCGCCGACTCGGTGGAGACGGTTGTCCAAGCCGAGCGCCTTGACGGAACGGTTCTTCTCGCGGGATGTGACAAGTCGATCCCCGGAATGCTCATGGCCGCCGCGCGTCTCGACCTCGCAAGTTGCTTCCTGTACGCCGGTTCGATCGCCCCTGGCTGGGTGAAGTTGTCCGACGGAACGGAAAAAGACATCACGATCATCGATTCGTTTGAAGCGGTGGGGGCCGTCAAGGCGGGCAAGATGAGCGCTGAAGACGCGCGCCGCATCGAATGCGCCTTTGCCCCGGGTGAAGGTGCGTGCGGTGGCATGTACACCGCGAACACGATGGCGTCCGTCGCCGAAGCATTGGGCATGAGCCTCCCCGGATCCGCATCACCCGCGTCGTACGACCGGCGTCGCGACTATTTCGCGCATCGATCGGGCGAAGCCGTCGTTGGCATGCTTGATCGTGGGCATACCGCGCGCGACATTCTGACAATCAAGGCATTCGAGAACGCCATTGCGGTGGCCATGGCACTCGGAGGCTCGACCAACGTCGTTCTTCACCTCCTCGCGATCGCGAACGAGGCCGAGGTACCGCTCACGCTCGACGATTTCAATCGCATTGGCGCAAAGGTTCCCCACCTCGGTGACCTCAAGCCATTCGGCAAGTACGTCATGAATGACGTTGATCGTCGCGGCGGACTCCCCGTCCTTCTCAAAGCTTTGCTCGGAGCCGGACTCCTTCACGGTGACGCACTGACGGTCACGGGCAAGACGATGGCGGAAAATCTCGCCGAGATGGACATCGACGACCTCGACGGTGAGGTGTTGCGAACTCTGGACAACCCGATCCATGCGACGGGCGGACTCACGATCCTCAACGGCTCGTTCGCACCCGAAGGCGCGGTCGTCAAGACCGCTGGTTTTGACGCGGCGACGTTCGAAGGGCCCGCGCGGGTTTTTGAACGCGAACGAGCGGCAATGGACGCGCTCACGAACGGCGAGATTGCTGCCGGCGATGTTGTCGTCATCCGCTACGAAGGCCCTAAGGGTGGTCCTGGCATGCGGGAAATGCTCGCCATCACTGCCGCCATCAAGGGTGCGGGACTTGGCAAAGATGTATTACTCTTGACGGACGGACGATTCTCAGGCGGCACAACCGGACTGTGTATCGGCCACATAGCTCCCGAAGCAGTGGACGCAGGCCCCATTGCATTCGTGCGCGATGGTGATCTCATACGGGTCGATATCGCAGCTCGGAGCATCGACTTACTCGTCGATGAAACCGAGTTGGAGGCGCGCCGCACTGGGTGGTCGCCCCTTCCGCCGCGTTATACCCGTGGTGTTCTTGCGAAATATTCCAAGCTTGTGAAGTCGGCCGCCCTCGGCGCCGTCACCGGCTAACACCACCGTCGTTTTAAAAGGAGAACCCGATGGTCACCTCGACCACAACACCGAAGTCCGGCGAACCGCCCATGATGACGGGCAGTGGCGCGCTGCTGAAATCTCTCGAAATTTTGGGAATCACCGACGTGTTTGGACTTCCGGGTGGTGCCATCATGCCGTTCTACGACGAACTGATGTCGCAGACCGCGATCCGGCACATCTTGGTTCGTCATGAACAAGGAGCTGGTCACGCGGCCGAGGGCTACGCACTCGCGAAGGGTCAGGTCGGAGTGTGTATCGCCACGAGTGGCCCAGGAGCGACGAACCTCGTCACGGCCATTGCCGATGCGCACATGGATTCCATTCCGATGATTGCCATCACGGGCCAGGTGTTCTCGACGCTCATGGGGACGGACGCGTTCCAAGAGGTCGACATCGTGGGTATCACAATGCCCATCACCAAACACTCGTTTCTCGTGACAAAAGCTGAAGACATCCCTGCCACGGTCGCGGCCGCATACCAAATCGCGACGACGGGTCGACCCGGTCCTGTGCTCATTGATGTCACCAAGGATTGCCAGCAGGGTTCTGCGCCATTCATCTGGCCCGACAAGGTCGAACTTCCGGGCTATAAGCCCGTCCAAAAAGCGCACGGCAAGCAAGTTCAGGCTGCGGCCGAAATGATCGCGCAAGCGGAACGCCCAATTTTCTATATCGGTGGCGGTGCGATTCGTGCGAATTCCCAGAAAGAGCTTCGCGAGATCGTGGAGGCCGTCGGAGCCCCGGCAATCACGACGCTGACCGCGCGTGGAGTGTTGTCGGACAAACACCCACAGAACCTTGGAATGCCGGGCATGCACGGTTCGGTCCCCGCCGTTCTCGGGCTGCAGGAAAGTGACCTCCTCATCGTTCTCGGTGCTCGCTTTGACGACCGTGTGACCGGCAAGGTGAGCGAATTCGCTCCGAATGCCAAAGTCATCCACGTCGACATTGACCCCGCCGAAATCGGCAAGATTCGCGAAGCCGATGTCCCCATCGTCGGCGATGTTCGAGAGGTCATTCTGGACCTGCTGCCGGAATGGAAGAAAGTCAAGAAGACAGCAAAACCATTGACGGCCTGGTGGGAACGACTCGAATCTCTTCGGGCGAGCTTCCCACTCGGATTCGACGACCTCGACGACGGGCTCCTTGCGCCGCAGGGCATCATTCAAAAAATCGGGCAGATGTCGGGCCCAGAGGCTATTTATGCCGCCGGAGTTGGACAACACCAAATGTGGGCGGCGCAGTACATCGAATATGAACGCCCTGGCGCGTGGCTTAACTCCGGTGGTGCCGGCACAATGGGCTTCGCTGTTCCCGCAGCGATGGGCGCAAAAATTGGTCAGCCTGACCGAGTCGTGTGGGCGATTGATGGCGATGGCTGTTTCCAGATGACAAACCAGGAACTTGCCACTTGCGTCATCAACGACATCCCGATCAAGGTAGCCATCATCAACAACTCGTCGCTCGGAATGGTGCGACAGTGGCAGACATTGTTCTATGACGGTCGGCACTCGTTCACTGACCTGCAGCCGTTGGACGGACCCGAGTTCATTCCTGACTTCGTCAAGTTGGCCGAAGCCTACGGATGTCTCGGAATTCGCGTTCGCACGGAAGACGAAATAGAACCCGCCATTAAACTCGCGCTCGAGACCAACGACCGACCCGTCGTCATTGACTTCATCGTGTCGCGCGAGGCGATGGTCTGGCCGATGGTTCCGCAGGGCGTAGGAAACTCGAATGTTCAATATGCGCGCGACCACGCGCCGAGCTGGGATGAGGAGTAGGCCATGTCGCACCACGTTCTGTCGCTTCTCGTCGAAGACAAACCGGGTTTGCTCACGCGCGTAGCGGGACTGTTCGCACGTCGTGGATACAACATCCACTCGCTCGCCGTCGGCACCACCGAAGTTGAGGGACTGTCGCGCATCACCCTGGTCGTTGATGTTGCTGGCTCGCCTCTTGAGCAGGTCACCAAGCAACTCAACAAGCTCATCAACGTGCTCAAGATCGTCGAACTCGAACCCGAGCAGTCGGTCCAGCGCGAACATATGCTCGTCAAGGTGCGCATCGACCAGAACACGCGAAGCCAGATTTTGGAAGCGGTCAACCTGTTTCGTGCTCGCGTGGTGGACGTCGCACCGGATTCGCTCGTGATCGAGGTGACAGGCGACACCCAGAAGATTGACGCGCTGCTGAAGGTCCTCGAACCCTTCGGCATCAAGGAAATCGCCCAGAGCGGATTACTCGCAATGGGACGCGGATCGAAATCTATTTCTGAACGGATTTTCAAGAACCAGTAAATCCCGGCGCGAACGCGTCGTGGAACCCCCACTACAAGGAGAAAAAACATGACCGATGTCGTCTACGAAAAAGACGCCGACCTTTCGATCATCGCAGGCAAGAAAGTTGCCGTTATCGGCTACGGCTCGCAGGGACACGCGCACGCGCAGAATCTTCGCGATTCCGGCATCGAGGTCGTTGTTGGTTTGAAGCCCGACTCGAAGTCAATCGAGAAGGCCGAGGAGGCGGGATTCACCGTACTCCCGACCGCCGAAGCGGCAAAGTGGGCCGACGTCATCGTCATCCTTGCACCCGACCAGTACCAGCGTCACCTCTATAAGGCCGATGTTCTCCCGAACCTTACCGCGGGCAAAACGCTTCTCTTCAGCCACGGATTCAACATCCGCTTTGGGTACATCGAAGCTCCCGAAGGCGTCGACGTCATCCTCGTCGCACCCAAGGGTCCCGGACACACGGTCCGTCGCGAGTTCGTCGCTGGCCGCGGAGTTCCCGTGATTGTCGCCGTTGAGGTCGATTCATCGGGTCACGCATGGGACACAGCCTGGTCGTATGCCGCTGCAATCGGTGGACTGCGCGCCGGTGGAATCAAGACCACCTTCACCGAAGAGACGGAAACGGACCTCTTCGGCGAGCAAGCGGTCCTCTGCGGTGGAACATCACAACTTGTTCAGTACGGTTTCGAGGTTCTCACCGAAGCGGGCTACCAGCCCGAGATCGCCTACTTCGAGGTTTTGCATGAACTCAAGCTCATTGTCGACCTCATGTGGGAGGGTGGCATCGCCAAACAGCGCTGGTCGGTTTCCGACACCGCTGAATACGGCGACTACGTGTCGGGCCCTCGCGTCATCGACCCCTCGGTCAAGGAAAACATGAAGGCAATCCTTGCTGACATCCAGTCGGGCGCGTTTGCGACTCGCTTCATCAACGACCAGGACGCCGGCGCACCCGAGTTCAAGGCACTTCGCGTCAAGGGTGAAAACCACCCGATCGAGGCAACCGGCCGCAAGCTCCGCGCGCTCTTTGCGTGGAAGCAGCAGGATGCCGACTACACCGACGGAAGCGCCGCGCGCTAATTCGCAGCGTTCTCGTCGCCTGTGGCGCGGTGTATCTCGGATACGTCGTGGCGTGGCTTTTCGCCGTCCAGTCCAACCAGCTCATCGGCATTGACGATCGATTTTCTCAGGCAATGTCTCAGTTCGGTGAGTTTTTCGCCATCGTTTCTCCGGCACTGTGGTTCTTTGCGACGTTATCCCTGGTTCGATCTCCCATGTCTCGAATTGTGGTGTTGGCACTCGGTCTCGTCGTGCTGTTTCCGTTTCCACTATTTTTTGGAGTCACGACCCAATGAGCGAAAACAACGAAAACACACCGCCGAGATTATTCGGGCGTCTTGCGGTGATGGTCGTCGCGGGAGCACTGTTCGCATATCCGTTCTGGACGTCTCTCGGGAATCTGCTCAATCTTCCCTCGTATTACCAAGCCCAGTTCGGTGTGTCGGTCGACACTGTGCCGTGGGCGTTATTGGTCGCGGGAGTTGCTCTGCCCGTTATCACTTTTGGGGCAGCCGCCATCGCAGGATGGAAACGCGGCGCGGGTTCGATGGCTTTGCTGTTTACCGCTGGTTTCGCGGCGGTCAGCGCCACGGCACTATCGATTCTGGCGTTCGAGAAAGACATCGAATTACGGCTCGTTATCGACTTCCTCACCAACGGCTGAAACGCGTATCGCGCTAGACTGACGTCACTGCCCCCGCGTGCGTGGCAGGCCTCATTCATTCGCGGTCGCCATCATGCGCCGCCC
>CAIRWJ010000028.1 GCA_903882245.1 uncultured Microbacteriaceae bacterium
CGTCGTGAACAAAGTTCTGTCCCCACTTTTTCGTCGGCGACACGTCGAGGCGCTCAGCGAGGGCACGAATCTCGGTCGCACCGAGAAGCGTCACCACGTTCCGTAAACCGTTTCGGTATTGCGGGCAACGTCGGCACCCAACTCATCGACGGACACACCGAGGTGTTCCGCCATGAACCGCAGTGTCAGCGGGACGAGGTACGGGCCATTGGGTCGCCCGCGGAACGGGGTCGGCGTAAGGAACGGCGCGTCCGTTTCGACCAACACGAGTTCACGCGGTGCAACAGAGAGCGCCGCGCGGATTCCTTTGGCATTCCCAAACGTCACGGTTCCCGCAAATGACATGTACCACCCGTGGTCGGCACAAATCCGCGCGAGTTCTTCGTCTCCAGAGAAGCAGTGGAACACGGTCTTCTCCGGCGCGCCGACGCGCAACAGTGTCTCCACCACAGCGCCGTGCGCATCCCGGTCGTGAATCTGCAGCGCTAGACCGTTGGCCTTCGCAATATCGATGTGCGCCTCGAACGAGTGCAATTGCGGCGCTCGACCGGGCTCGTCCGTGCGAAAGAAATCTAAGCCCGTCTCGCCGACAGCACGAACACGGTCGCGCCCCGCTAACTCGGCGATTCCGGCGATGTTTTCGTCGAGCACCCCCCGTTCAGCCAAACGCGGCGCTTCGTTCGGATGAATGGCAACAGCGGCCAACACGCGCGGGTCTCGGTCGGCAAGGTCGGCTCCCCAGCGCGACGTCTCGAGATCGGTTCCGACCTGAACAACGCCCTTGATCCCTACCTCGACGGCACGGCGAAGGTTCTCCTCGGGAGGAAGCGGGTTCTCACCATCCGCGATTTCGAGGTGCGTGTGGTTGTCATAGACGGGGACCGTCAGAGGTTCGGGCAGCGGCGGGAACTCAAGATCACGCTTGACGTCACCGTCGGTGTCCTTTCGCGCCCGCAGCGGTTCCGACACTGCTATTCCTCGATGCGGGGGAACAACGAGTCGAGGCCCGACACGCGGATTCCCGCAGGTGCAATCCCCCACTGGCCGGCGCGCGACAGGTGCTGGTCGGTCAATGCGCCGAGCGCCTCGCCGAGCCCGAGCGCATCCCACAACTTTTGGGTCGCGGTTGGCATGACGGGCGACAGGCCCACCGCAATCGCGCGAAGCCCTTCGACCGCGGTGTACAACACGGTGTGCAGACGGTCGCGATTCGCGTCGTCCTTCTCAAGCACCCAGGGCTCTTGTTCCGTGATGTACAAATTCAGCGCGTCGACGATTGTCCACACCGCGTTGATCGCGTCGTGAATCGCGAGCCGATCGATGGCTTTGTTCGCGGTCTCGAACGCCCGAGATACGGTGTCGACGATGACGGCATCAGCGTCGTTGAGTTCCGTGGCGGCTGGCACGACATCGTCACAGTACCGGTTGACCATGGCGATGACGCGGCTCGCGAGGTTTCCGAAACCGTTCGCCAACTCGGCCTGATAACGCGCGGCGAGGTCCTCCCACGAGAACGACCCGTCCTGGCCAAAGTTGATGGCGCTCAAGAAGTAATAGCGGAACGCGTCGGCGCCGAACACGTCAGTGATCTGATGTGGAGCGATGCCAGTCAGTTTTGACTTTGACATCTTCTCTCCGCCGACGAGCAACCAGCCGTGACCGAAGACG
>CAIRWJ010000029.1 GCA_903882245.1 uncultured Microbacteriaceae bacterium
CAATGACGGTCGTGACGCGACGCGTGCTCTCAAGCACGTCGGTTCCGCGAATAATGATCCCGCTGCGGGCTCCGCGTCCGGTCCCAACGAGAAGTGCCATTGGCGTCGCCAGCCCCAGTGCACACGGGCACGCAACAACGAGGGTGGCCACCGCAATCGACACGGCGTGTGTCGCGTCGCCCGATATAGCGAACCACACAATTCCACCGGCCGTGGCGATCACGATAACAAGAGGCACGAACACCGCCGAGATTCGGTCAACCAGTTTTTGGACGGGAGCTTTGCCCGCTTGGGCTTCTTCGACCATTCGGGTGAGCCGAGCAAGTTCAGTTCCGGCACCCACTGCGGTGGCTTCGACCACTAGTCGCCCCCCCGCATTAATCGTTCCCCCGATGAGTGCCGAACCAGGACCGACGGCAACAGGCACACTTTCGCCCGTCACAGCACTCGCATCAATCGCGGACTGTCCCTCGACGATTCGGCCATCCGTCGGCACAATCCCGCCGGCCAGAACGACGAATGTGTCGCCTTTCTGAACGGCACCGGCGGGTACCGTTACTTCACGCCCATCAATGAGGAGAAGTGCCTGCTTGGCGGCGGTGTTGAGAAGAGCGGTGAGTGACATCTTTGCCGCGCGTTTAGAGCGCGATTCCAACAGGCGTCCGAGCAAAACAAACGCGGTGACCACAGCGGCGGACTCAAAATAGAGGGAATGAGGGCTGTAGCCAAACAGCACCATGTCCATGCGCATCCCGATCATGCCCGCCATCGTGAAGAACAACGCATAGATCGACCACACGTATGCAACCGCAACGCCGAGTGAAACGAGGGTGTCCATCGTGGTTGCACCATGGCGCGCGTTACGCACGGCGGCTCGGTGGAACGGCCACGCCCCCCAGGTCACGACCGGGGTCGTGAGGGCGGCCGCAACCCACTGGAATCCGTCGAACTGCCAGGCGGGAATCATTGATAGGAGAAACACCGGTATTGCAAGGGCAAGCGAAAGAATGACCCGAGCCGTGAGCACAGGATCGACGGGTGCTTCCGTTTCGCGCTGGTCGCGGTCGATTACTCGCGCGCCATATCCGACCTTAATGATGGCTGCGATGAGGTCGGTCGCGTCCGTCACGCCGTCAATGTCAACCGACGCACGCTCGGTCGCAAAGTTCACCGTGGCCGTGACGCCAGGAACAGTTGCGAGCGCGCCTTCGATTCTCCCGGCGCAGGTTGCACACGTCATTCCCTCAAGTGCGAGGTCGACGTGAGTCGCGGCCATCAGTGAACGAGTTCGTAGCCAGCGTCGACGATTGCCTTGTCAAGGGCGGCAGTGTCAACATCTGCTTCACTTTCTACGTGCAGAGTGGACTGACCGTTCGCCACGAGGTCAATGCTGACGCCCGTTACTCCCGGCACGAGCGCCGCTGCTCGTGACACTGTCATCACGCAATGGTTACAGGTCAACCCGGTGACCCCGAAATCTGTTGTGCTCATGTGGTTATCCTTTCACTACAACGTGAAACAACCGCTAACTCCGCTTTATTCCGTACCGAGAGAAAACAAGGAAAATCGGTGGTGCGCAAGAGGGGACTTGAACCCCTACGCCCTTACGGACACTGGCACCTGAAGCCAGCGCGTCTGCCATTCCGCCACTTGCGCGCGTCTAACGACGTGCGCGTCAAGGCTATCACGGCGAGCGCCGGCCAATCCCGCGAGGTGCAGGCGCGCAACACCCACCACGGTTAGAATTGGGGCGACCGTGGAAGGGGAACCGTGGGCTTATTGGACAACGTTGAACGTGGTCTTGAGCGACTCGTCGGCGGCGCTTTCGCCAAGTCGTTTCGGGGCGGTGTTCAGCCAATTGAAATCATCGCGGCACTCAAGCGAGAGATTGATTCACACGCAGTAGTCGTCCAACGTGATCGTATCCTCGCTCCTCACGCCTATACCGTTGGCCTCAATTCAGAGGATTTCGAGCCACTGAACGCGCACGGTGCGGTTCTGATTGGTGAATTGACGGATGGAGTCCGTGCTTATGCGACCCGCCAGCGCTATAGCTTTACCGCTCCCGTATCCATCACGATTGTCGCCGCGTCCGACATCACGCGCGGGGTGATCAAGGTCGCGTCACAAGCTCTGGATGCGGTGTCCGAATGGCACCCCGCCCTCGAAATCAACGGCGAAACAGTTCACTTGACCGGCCCCGAAATCATTATTGGCCGAGGTTCGACGGCAACGGTGATCCTTAACGACAGCGGCGCATCGCGTCACCACGCTCGTATCGTGTGGAGTGGCAAAATCGCGGGTCTGGAAGACTTGAAGTCGACAAATGGAACGAAACTCAATGGAACGCGGGTGACATCATCGCCACTCGATCAAGGTGACGTCATTCACATTGGCGCAACACAGATGGTCTTCCGAATTCTTCCGGGGGTTTCGGCGTGAGTGAACTAACCCTCTTCGTGCTCCGCTTCGGATTCCTCGGTTTGATGTGGGTTTTCGTCTTCGCCATTGTGTTCGCGTTACGCAGTGATCTATTCCGACACTATGTGCGCCGAGGCGACCGACCGCAGGGAGACATCACTCATAACCCCGGCGCCGAGTCGTTGCCATTCCTGCCGCCAGTCGCAACTACGTCGACATCAAGCCCGGCACAGAAACTTGTGATTGTTGCGGGCGCACGTGAAGGACTAGAAATTCCACTTGAGTCCGACAAACTCACAATCGGTCGCAGCGCACAATCGGGTCTCGTGATTCGCGACGAATACACCTCGACTAACCACGCGCGCTTGCAATTGTGGAACGGCGACTGGGTCATCCAAGACCTGGGTTCAACCAACGGCACATTTGTCGATAACCAACGCGTCAGCGTCCCCACACCTGTTCCGATGTATACGCCCGTGTCTGTCGGCTCGACAATTTTTGAACTGAGGCCATAATGGACGCCCGCGTCCTTTCCGTGGCGAGCAGTCACATCGGACGAGTCCGAGCAAGCAATCAGGATTCGGGTTATGCGGGCACGCATCTTTTCCTCGTTGCCGACGGGATGGGTGGGCACGCGGGTGGTGACGTTGCCAGTTCGCTGGCGACGCAGGCCGTCACAGCGGTAGCAGACGAAAGATTTGAATCGATCGAAATCGCTCAGCAACGACTCGTGGAATCGGTGAAGAACAGTGCCGCCGAACTGATCGAAGCGGTTCGAGAACACCCCGACCTCGCGGGTATGGGAACGACGGTGAGCGCACTTCTCCGCCACAACCGCCAGGTGGTCATTGCGCACATCGGCGATTCACGTGTCTACCGGCTGCGCGGCGGTGTCCTCGAACAAATCACAACCGACCATACCTTTGTTCAAAAACTCGTCGAAACAGGCCGCATTACGCCAGAGGAAGCCCTCGTGCATCCTCGTCGCAATGTTCTCATGCGGGTACTGGGGGATATCGCGGGGAGCGTCGATGTCGACACTGCAGTCCTCGATACCGAACCAGGTGATCGATGGATGTTGTGCTCGGACGGCTTGTGCGGCTATGTCACCGAAAATGCCATCGCCAACGTTCTCAAATCCGAACCGGATGCTTCCAAAGCCGCCAGCAAACTCATCAACCTTGCTCTCGAACGTGGTGCACCCGACAACGTGACGGTGGTGATCGCAGGGGTCAACGAGACCAACATGAGTGCGGCCGCAAAACCAATGCTCGTCGGAGCAGCGTCACAACCCCTCATCTTTGACGCCGTCACCCAGCGACTTCCCAAAATTGCGTCGCGAATCTTTTTTCCC
>CAIRWJ010000030.1 GCA_903882245.1 uncultured Microbacteriaceae bacterium
GACCAACGAAGACATCCTGTACGGTCCGGTCAATAACGTAAACCAGTTCGATCGCGTCATGGGAATCCTGGGCGATCTCCCCAACAATGCCGTCGTCGAGACGGGCGGTCACCGCCAGGGAACGGAAGGGTTCTTCATCGAACCGACTATCGTTTCTGGTCTCAAGCAGACCGACTGGATCATCCAGAACGAAATTTTCGGTCCGGTCGTCACGGTTCAGAAGTTCAAGGACGAGGCCGAAGCGCTCTCGTGGGCAAACGGCGTCGAGTACGGACTGGCATCGTCGGTCTGGACGAAGGACCACGGACGTGCGATGCGTTTCGCCAAGCACCTCGACTTCGGTGCGGTCTGGATCAACACCCATATCCCGATCGTCGCCGAGATGCCCCACGGCGGTTTCAAACACTCGGGTTACGGCAAAGACCTCTCGATGTACGGGTTCGAGGACTACACGCGCATCAAGCACGTCATGTCCTACATCGGCGAGTAAACACGTCTCGAACGGCGGCGGTTCTGCACAGAGCCGCTGCCGTTCTCTCGTTGTTGGTCCGGGTTGTGAAAACGTTGCGCGGTGAACGCCCCGCATTTTCCCGTCATCGGGGTCATCGCACCGGTAGTGACGGCGGGCCTGGTCTGGGCAATGACAGGATCGTCATTCGCCCTTCTCGGAGCCGTCATCGCGCCGACGATGGTCGTCGCGCATCACATCGACGGCGTTCGACGCGGTGCTCGCGAGTCCCGGCGAACTGACGCTACGCGGGCACGAGAGCGCGCTGCGGAACGGGAGACCAACATCGCCCGGGATGCCCGACGTATCGTCGACGAGAACCGCGCATATCCTTCGGTCGCCGACATTGCTCGAAACTCCGAATGGGTGCCCGCTCACAATGGTCACACCGTTGTCCGTGCTGGACGCCAGCCGGATGGCTCACCGTGGCTCGTCGATGTGGCGGCGGGGGTCACCGTCATCGGGGACGGTCCCGTTGCGGACGCCGTGTGGACGTCGCTCATCGTTCAGGCAACCGCGCAACTCGGTGTTCCGCAGGGCTCCGACATGCCCGCCCGTTGGGCGAATGGGTCGTCGATTGCTCGTGGCGAAACAAGGGAGGTCGCCATCGCTATTCGTTGCTCGGACCACGGCGTCGACTCCGTCACAACCCGCGGTTCGCTCCCGACCCGCGTCGATTTTCTGCCCGATGACGTCAGTGGCGCAGACGGCATTCTGAGGGCCATCGCGCAAATCGATCGGGCGCAGTTGGAGGTGCGGTTGACGTCGGACACCCCTCATGTGCTCATTGCGGGTCGAACCGGATCAGGAAAATCCCACGCACTCACGGCACTCGTCGTTAGCTGGGCCACCCGGTTCACACCGACCGAGTTCCAGTTTGTCGGTATCGATTTTAAGGGCGGGGCGACACTTGGTCCGCTCCGCGGACTACCCCATCACCTCGCGACACTTACCGATCTGACGACCACCGATGTGCCGCGCGCGGTTGCGGGGCTGAGCGCCGAGATTCGGCGACGGGAGGCGGAGTTCGAGCGCCAGCGGGTTGCGACAATCGAGAACGCGTCGGATGTTCCCCGGCTTGTGATTGTCATCGACGAGGTTCACGAACTTCTGCGCCAATTCCCCGCGGCGCACGATCTGCTCGCGGACATCGCTCGGCGCGGGCGCTCACTCGGAATTCACCTCGTCCTCGCGGTCCAACACCCGAGTGGGGTGCTGCGTGACTCGGTGTTGGCGAACATTCCGGTGAGAATCTGTCTCGCGATGAATACCCTCCACGACGTGGTTCAGGTTTTGGGACGAGCAACGTCCGTTGCGCCGGCGCGGGGGAGGTGCCTGGTCACGCTCGGTGACGGTCTGGTTCACGACGTTTTTGTTCCGTCTATTGACTCCATCACATTGACCGAATTGTCAGGAGAGCGACTCCACGCGCCCCCGTGGCGGCCGGCATTGACGCGGCCTGTTTCACGAGACGGTCGACCCGGGTTTGGCATCGTCGACGACGTGGCCCACGCGTCTTACCGCATCGCCCACTGGCGGCCGAGCGACGGTGACATCGCCGTTATTGGTGGCCGTGGTTCTGGGCGAACTGAAACGTTGCGGGCGTTAGTTGATGGCCATTCCGTGTCGTGGGTGACGAGTGCGCGCGAACTCGAACGTTACTCCCGCATTGTCGTGATCGATAACCTCGACCGAATCGTGGATTCGATGACATCCCTTGAGGCGACCGCATTTCTCGACGCGGTTCGGCGGGTTCGCCACGCGTCGCCGCCGGTCGTCGTTCTGGTGTCGAGCGGTCAACCGTTGCCACGCGCGTTCGGTTCCGTTCGGAACGTAATCACACTCAGAACTGCGACGCTCGAGGCACATCGTTTCACCGGTGCTCCGCCGGAAACGTTTGACCCCGCCTCCGCACCCGGAGTGGGTACGTGGCGGGGTCTCAGATTTGTGCTCTACGCGAGAACGGACGCGAGCGACACCGCGTCGAGACCGTGAGCAACAGCGACCGCATCGTTGGTGAGCGTGCCGTCATGCGTGTTGAGTCCGAGCGCGAGTGATGCATCCGCGCGAAGTGCGTCCTTCCACCCCTTGGCGGCGAGCGCGCGGACGTAGGGCGCGGTTGCGTTCGTCAACGCGTGTGTTGAGGTCTGCGGTGCCGCACCGGGCATGTTGGCGACGCAATAGAAAATTGTGTCATGAACTGCGAAGGTGGGTTCGCTGTGAGTTGTCGCATGCGAGTCCTCAAAGCAGCCGCCCTGGTCGATGGCGATGTCGACGAGAACACTTCCGGGCTTCATCTTTTTCACAGTCTCATTGGTAATGAGTTTCGGTGCCTTTGCGCCGGGGATGAGCACCGAACCGATGACCATGTCGGCGTTCACCGCGGCCTTTTCAATCTCGTAGGCGTTCGATGCGAGGGTCTGAACTCGGCCCGCATACAACGCGTCGAGTTCGCGCAAGCGCTGGATATTGGTGTCCAGCACCGTCACGTTCGCACCGAGCCCGACGGCCATCGCGACCGCGCTGGTGCCGGCAACGCCGCCACCGAGGACGACGATGTTCGCGGCGTGGGTCCCGGGGACTCCCGAAACGAGTAGGCCGGTGCCACCGTTAGGCCGAAGCATTGCATTCGCACCGACGATGACGGAGAGGCGACCAGCGACCTCACTCATCGGGGCGAGAAGCGGGAGTGCGCGGGAAGGAAGCTGAACAGTCTCGTAGGCGATGGCCGTGACCTTCGCGTCGAGCAGTGCCTTTGTCAGGTGCTCTTCAGCGGCGAGGTGAAGGTAGGTAAAGAGAAGCATGCCCTCGCGGAAGTAAGGGTATTCGCTCTCGATGGGTTCTTTAACTTTGAGAATCATGTCTCCGGCGGCCCAGACTTTCGCCGCGTCTTTCTCGATTTCAGCACCTTGCTTCAGATATTCAGTGTCAGAGATATTGCTTCCCGCGCCAGCACCAGATTGAATCAGCACCGAGTGACCAGCGGACACAAGATCCTTCACTCCTGCCGGTGTAATTGCGACGCGATATTCATTGTTTTTGATTTCGGCGGGAACGGCAATCCGCATGGTGTGTCTCCTGTGACAATCGAGTTGTGGGGAATCCCTCTGTAATTATGACGATTCGCGAGGGATTTCGCAACGAAATCACGATATTTCTGCGAAATTAGTTTTTTAGTTGTCTCACTCTGGTGTTATTCGCTGTTAACGGTTACTTTTTGGCAACGATTGTGCCAGTATCAGACATACGCGGGAATGACAGAGTAGTCACCCACCGAGCAGAGGATATGCATGAACAAGCAAAACCTTCCTGAAGATCCGATCATTCGCGAACTCGTTCAGCACGCCCGAGCGGCACAGATCTCACGACGCGCCCTTCTCGGTGGCGCATTTGGTGGAGCAATCGCATTGTCCCTGGCAGCGTGTGCGCCCGGCGAACAGGCACTCGTTGCCGCCGAAGACATTTCGGATTCGGACCCCACCGTCAACTGGGCGAACTGGCCGTTGTACTTGGATGAGGACGATGCCGGCAACCACCCGACGCTTGACGCGTTCACCGCAGCGACTGGAATCGCCGCCACGTACCTCGTCGATGTCGACGACAACAACTCGTACTTTGCCAAGGTCAAGGACCAATTGGCGCTTGGACAGGACATCGGTGCAGACACCGTTTGTCTGACCGAGTGGATGGTGTCGCGCTGGATTCGGCGCGGCTGGACTCAAGAGTTCAACCTCGAGAACATCCCCAACCACGCCAACCTTGTCGAGACGCTCCTCAACCCCGACTTCGACCCGGGCCGCAAATCGTCGCTCCCGTGGCAGGGCGGGTTCGCCGGACTCGTGTACAACTCAGACCTCGTGAAAGACCCCATTGTCTCGGTCGCCGACCTGTGGCGTGAAGACCTCAAGGGACGAGTTGTCGTCCTCAGCGAAATGCGCGACACCCTCGGCGTCATGATGTCGAGCCAGGGCGTGGACATCACCAAGTTCACCGCGGACGAGTTCTACAACGCGCTCGACGAAGTCGAAGCTCGCGTGACCGATGGCTACATTCGCAACATCAAGGGCAACTCCTACTCGGAAGACCTGGTTAGTGAAGACGCTCTCGCGGGAATCGTGTGGTCCGGTGACATTACGGTCCTGAACCTCGAAGCCGGTTACGAGAAGTGGAAGTTCATCCTTCCCGATTCGGGCGGAACGTTCTGGAACGACACGTTCATGGTGCCGATCGGAAGCCCTCGCAAGACGAACGCCGAGAAACTCATCAACTGGTATTACGACCCCGCCATTGCGGCCCAGGTCGCCGCGTGGGTCAACTATGTGACCCCCGTCAACGGCGCTTACGAGGAAGCGATCAAGATCGACCCCACTCTCGCCGAGAACCAGCTCATCTTCCCGAACGCGGACACGCTTTCTCAGGTTTCGATTTTCCGTTCCCTGTCGGACGCCGAGGAAAACGAATTCCAGTCAGCCTTCCAGGGCGTCCTCCTGGGTTAATCGCGTCAACGTAAGGGTGGAACTTAGTGTCTGATTCTGTGAGCGGCTTTGCGCAAGGAGGCGCCGACCTCGAACTGGTCGGTGTGTCAAAACAATTCCCGGGGTTCACCGCGGTCGATAACGTGAGTTTCACCGTCCCGGCCGGGTCATTTTTCGCCCTGCTCGGCCCGTCCGGGTGTGGAAAGACGACAACCCTGCGTCTTATCTCGGGGCTCGAAGAACCCACGTCGGGAAAGATTCTCGTCGGCGGTAAAGACGTGTCGAGCAGCAAGCCTCACCAGCGACCGATCAACAC
>CAIRWJ010000031.1 GCA_903882245.1 uncultured Microbacteriaceae bacterium
GCCAAATTCGATCAGAGATAAACGGAGGCACCGGTGTGACCCACGACGTTTTCTACATTGATGGAATGCGAAGCCCGTTCGGCCGCGCCGGTGCCAAGGGCATATACCGCGACATGCGAGCCGACGACATCGCGAGTCTTACTCTTCGCGGCCTGCTGTTACGAAACCCACAAATTCCCTTGGCAGAGGTCGACGATGTTGCTATTGCCGCAACCACTCAAGAAGGCGACCAGGGATTAACCTTGGGAAGAACGGTTGCTCTTGCAGCCGGACTCCCCCAATCTGTTCCTGGGTTTGCGATCGACCGCATGTGCGCTGGCGGAATGACGTCGATGACCACTCTGGGTTCGGGAATCGGTTGGGGGCAGATTGACATTGCGATTGCCGGTGGAGTCGAGCACATGGGCCACCACCCGATGCAATTTGCAGAAAAGGCTAACCCAGCGATGATCGCCGCCGGGTTGTTGACCGAGGAATCGTTGGCGATGGGTTTTACCGCCGAAATCTTGCACGACAATTTTCCCGCCATCACAAAGGACCGAACTGACGCCTATGCGGAACAAAGTCAACGTCGGGCCGCTGCGGCCTACGACGCCGGTCTCATCCAATCCGACCTCGTCACCATTGAGACCTCGAGCGGTTTCGCAGACAGCGACGAACAACTTCGGCCCACTACGACGCTCGATTCTCTCGCCACTCTGTCGACGCCGTTCCGAGAAAATGGTCGGGTGACCGCGGGAAATGCGTCCCCACTGACAGACGGTTCGACCATGTCCATTCTGGCCGGGACGAACGCCGTGGCTCGGCACGGACTCACACCCAAGATGAGACTCGTTTCCTACGCATTCGCTGGTGTTTCGCCGGACGAGATGGGTCTAGGACCAATTCCCGCAACTGAGAAGGCGCTCGCCAAAGCGGGGCTCTCTATCTCGGACATCGGAGCAATAGAGATAAACGAAGCGTTCGCCGTCCAGGTCCTGGCATTCGCCGATCACTTCGCTATCGACCAAACCTCCGAAAAGTTGAACCCATGGGGCGGCGCCATCGCCGTGGGTCACCCTCTCGCCAGTTCGGGAGTTCGCCTGGCGATTCAACTAGCTGGACAATTCGCAGCGAATCACTCGATTCGATATGGCATCACGACGATGTGCGTCGGGTTGGGCCAAGGCGGGACGATGATTTGGGAAAATCCCAATTTCCGCACATGATCGACTACCCAGTAGAAGATTCCCCCGCTTTCGCCGAGTTGACCGAGGCGCGTAGCCCGGGTGGCAAACGTGTTGGTGTGTTGACGTTGACCAACCACGACGATCGTCGCCCAACAACTCTCGGACCCCTGGGCCTCGCTCGACTTGGTGAAGCGCTCGACGACTTTACGGCGCAATCTGGCGACTGCGCGGCGCTGATCGTTACGGGAGTCGGACGCACGTTTTGTGCGGGTGCGAACCTCGACACTCTTGCCAACCCGCGTCATTTCGGCGATGCACTACAACTGGCTCAAGAAGGCCACCGAGTGTTGTCGAAACTGGCGAACCTCGGAATTCCCACCATCGCCGCAATCAATGGGACGGCGCTTGGAGGAGGCTTGGAGCTTGCCTTGCACTGCAGCCATCGCGTGTCCTTGGACGGTCCGATGGCGCTCGGGCTTCCAGAGATCGGACTTGGTCTGATTCCGGGTTGGGGCGGCGCCACCCTGTTGCCTCAACTAATCGGAATCGAGTCGGCACTTCGCGTAATGGTAGACAACGCCATTTCGGGGAAAACGCTGTCGCCCGAGCTCGCTCTCACACTCGGAATTGTCGATGCTGTTGCGCCCAACACCATGGACGGAGCTCTCGAATTGGTCGATTCGCTCGACACACTCGACCGGGTAGGTCACAACGCGAATACCTCCGACGCTCCTGAACGAATTGACGAGACAATCGACCGTTACGTCGGTCGCGCCGGCAACCCGATTCACGCTCTCACACATTTGCGACGAGTGCTTCACAACTCGCTCGTGTCATCACGAAGCGAATCCTTTGAAGCGGAAGACGCCGCTCTTGCTGACCTCATGACAACCTCCGAGTTCCGATCTCGCCTGTATGCGTTTCGAGTCATCGGTGCGGCGCACAAATCGCCGCGGGGAACTCCCGCAACACCGCCGCGAGATATCAGCACCGTCGGAGTCGTTGGCGCTGGTCTGATGGCGTGCCAAATTGCTCTCGCCTTCGCGGAGTCACGCGAAGGACGCGTCACCATCACCGACGTGACACAAGAGAAATTGGATGCTGCTCATGGCCGCATTTTTGACTGGCTGGCAGCTCGAGTTACCAAAGGCA
>CAIRWJ010000032.1 GCA_903882245.1 uncultured Microbacteriaceae bacterium
AGGCCTTGCTCGGGGAAACAGGAACGATTTCCACGTGCGCGACACGTTCATTGCCGAGTGTCGGGAACTGCACCATCGCAACCTGATTCGTGAGGTCAGACAACATCTTGACGGTGCGAGCGAAAAAATCGTCGAGGTCGAGCGACTCATCAAGGAATCGTTGGATGGCTCCGACCTGCTGAACAGTCAACGGCCGAATGTCACTGAGGGAATCGACAAAACGGCGATATCCGAGGTCCGTCGGGACACGACCAGCCGAGGTGTGTGGCGCGTGAATGAGATGAGCTTCTTCGAGGATTGCCATGTCATTGCGAATCGTCGCCGCCGAGACCCCAAAGTCATGACGTTCGACGATTGCCCTCGACCCAACGGGTTCGCGCGAATCAACATAGTCCTCGACGATGACACGGAGGACGTCTAGCGCACGTTGCGAAACCACGAAGACCCCTCTCATTGGCACTCTCGGGCATAGATTGCTAATCCCTCAATAGTACGCGCGGTCAGCGCCACGGGCGCAATTGCGAGCCGTTACCTCGGCGTCGCTCAGTCGGCGAGAATCGTGCGCACGACAAAGTCGGCGAGCAACCGCCCACGCGTCGTGAGAACAAGTCGCCCCGCGATGGCCTGCGGTCCCTCGACGAGTCCGTCGGCGATGAGCCCGGCAACCGCTGTGCGCCCGGATGGTGTGAGCCCGTCGAGTGCGATGCCGTCGCGAACGCGAAGCCCGAGGAGGACCACTTCGTCGGCGCGCTGATTGACATCGAGAACCTCGCGTTCTAAGGCGGGTGATTCACCGGCTGCGATTCGCTCGGCGTACGCCGCGGGGTGCTTGACGTTCCACCAGCGGACACCGTTGAGGTGACTGTGCGCACCCGGCCCAAATCCCCACCAATCTGTTCCCTGCCAATACGACAGGTTGTGTCGCGACTGCGTGTCGGCGCCGCGGGACCAGTTGCTCACTTCGTACCAGTCGAATCCAGCCTCGGTGAGCAACGCGTCCGCCATCTCGTACATGTCGGCGTGGGTGTCGTCGTCGATGGGGTCAAGTTCGCCACGTCGAATGCGCCGCTCGAGAGCCGTGCCCTCTTCGACAATGAGCGAATAGGCCGAGACATGGTCGGTCTCGAGCGCAATGGCGGCGGAGAGACTAGCTCGCCATTCGTCCAGAGTTTCGCCCGGCGTTCCATAGATGAGATCCACCGAGGTCTGCAGCCCCGCTTGCCTTGCCCACGCGACGGCGGTGCCGACCGACGCGGGCTCGTGGGTGCGGTCGAGGATGGACAGAATGCGCGGAACCGCCGATTGCATTCCGACCGAAACTCGGGTGACGCCCGCGTCGGCGAATGCGCGAAGGGACTGGCGGGTCACCGTGTCCGGGTTCGCTTCGATGGTGACCTCGGCGCCGTCGGCTATTCCGAAGGACGCCCGGACCGTGTCGAGGACCCGAGCGATGTCACCCTCCGGCAAGAGCGTCGGGGTGCCTCCCCCGATGAACACGGTTGCGGCTGGCCGACGCGGTGAGCCGTTGTCGGCCAACACGCGTTCGGCGAACGCAATTTCGGCGAGCAAGTCGTCCACGAACGACTGACGTGTAACGCCCCGCAATTCCGTTGCCGTGTAGGTGTTGAAATCGCAATACCCGCATCGAACCGTGCAAAACGGAATGTGCAGATAGATGCCGAACGGCGTCTCAACAAGGCCGGCTGAGGGGATTGAGCCGTCTCGTGGCGCGACCTCACCGCGCGGAAGCGACGCCACTACGCCCCGGTCCAAATGATCGACATGCGCACGATCATGACCGCTATGGCGAGTGACACGACCCCCATGGCAATCGTCGCGAATCGGGTGCGGTCAACCAGTGCCCACAC
>CAIRWJ010000033.1 GCA_903882245.1 uncultured Microbacteriaceae bacterium
GTTCCCGCTCACCTGGGTAAAGAAGTGAACGGTTGATCCAGCCGGTGCATGAAGGTCTTCAAAGTCGAAATCGACAACGGCTTCGCGGGTCACCCAGGTGGTCGTCGGGTTGGATCTCATGACTTCCTCAACCGCATTCCGAGCGAGTTCCGGGTTCTTCGCGAGGAGCTCCCATTGGTCGGGGTTTCGCATCATGGTTTGAATACCGAGCCCGAGTTGATTGCGGGTCGTGTCCATCCCTCCAAAGATAAGTAGGCACAGCGCGTTGCGCAGTTCATCGTCACTCAGGCTGTCGCCGTCTCGGTTCGCTTCAACGAGACGCGTCACGAGATCGTCGCGCGGGTTCGCCTGGCGATCGGCGATGAGCGCTTCGGCGTATCCGTAAAGTTCGGCGAGCGCCGCCTCGATCTCGGGCAGGTCTTCCTTGATGGTGATTCCCAGCGCCAGTCCGATCGAACTTGAAATGCGGGCGATGGTCGGCCATTCGCTTTCGGGGATCCCCGTCAGGATGCACAACACGCGGGTCGCATACGGCTCGGCAAAATCATTGACGTACTCGAACTCACCCTTATCGATGATCGCATCGACGATTTCTTCCGCAAGTTTTTCGAATCGCGGAACGTACGCTTCGATGTGGCGGAACGAGAACGCCGGGTTGAGCATGCGACGGATTCGATGGTGGTCGTCGCCTTCGAGCACCAACAGGCACTTGGTCCACCAATCGTGGAACAACCCCGAGTTAACCCCGTTGTGATCCGGCCATTTTCCGCTGCCCTGACTCAAACGGGTGTCTTTGAGCAGGATGCTGACGTATTCGTGCCGGAGTACCGCGAATCCATAATTGGTCGTCGCGTACCAGTGCTGTTCGCGAGCGTCTCGAACTGCTTCGGAGTGCATCGAAAAGGACGGATCCGAAATGTCCAGATACGGTACAGCGATTTCGGTTGGCATCAGGTGAACCTCATTGTTCGAGCGACTCGGTGGCAAATGGATCTTGTGCTGAATTCTATGTCCATTTACTAAATCCTGCAATAGTGAATGATTTAGACAAAACGCCGTCGCCATAAATCATTCGCCACTGCAGAAAAAAACGCGCTATGTTTACCCCAGCACAACGAGGTGCGACCAATGCCGGTGGCACCTCGCGATATTCACCAAATCGAAAGGTCACAATGGCTACCTCAGACAAGGCCCAATCCGACAAAGAGCACCTCAGCGCTCTCGGATACGAAGGGTCATACCACCGCTCTATGTCGGTATGGAGTGCACTCGCACTCGGATTCACCTACCTGTCACCGCTCGTCGCGATTTACGCGTTGTTCGGTCTCGGTCTCGCTACCGCTGGCCCAAGCGCAATTTGGTGGATCGTCATCGTTGGCGCCGGTCAGATGCTCGTCGCACTTGTTATGGGCGAGGTCGTCTCGCAGTTCCCCATCGCCGGCGGTATCTATCCGTGGATGCGCCGCCTCGCTGGAAAGCGAAGCGCGTGGCTCACGGCGTGGATTTACGCCTGGGCAATGCTCGTGACGATTACCTCGGTCGCCGAATTTGGCGCTCCGTTCCTCGCAACGGTTTTCGGCATCGGCGAATTGACCCCAGAGGTCAACCTTGCGTTGTCTCTCGCGCTGTTGCTTCTCGCTCTGTTGCTCAACCTGGGTGGCACGAAGCTCCTCGGTCGAATTGCTCGAATCGGCCTCGCGGCGGAACTTATCGGAGTCGTCGGAATGGGACTGTATCTGCTCGTCTTCCACCGTCACAGAGTGCACTGGCGACAATGAAACGGCGCTAAACACAACCACGACGAACGCGGTGAGAAATCTCTTCATGGGTGAAAACAGCATGTGTGCTCCTCTGATTTGAATATATGA
>CAIRWJ010000034.1 GCA_903882245.1 uncultured Microbacteriaceae bacterium
GGAAACTGTCCATCAGTAGCCATTGTGACCTCCTCAGGTTACGCTGTCACTTTACCCGAGCGCACCCGTCGCGGGTAATCCGCGTTGGGGAAATCCTCAGGGTCGGTCGGCTAAACTGGCGTTTTGAGTCGAAGGGGGCGTCGTGCGGTTTATCGTTTCCGTCATCCTCTTCGGCGTCGCCGCGGTCATGGTTGGTGCCGGCATCCTCATTCACACTGTCTTTTCACCTCCCGCAACCACCACGCAATCGGTCACGATTTCTGATCCGGCCCCCATCACGGTTATCAATTCGACCTCGTTGAACGAGATTTCGTCGACGCAGACGATTTCCGTGGTTGGTGGTGCCGAGGGAACGATTTACGTCGAAGGCCCCGACGCAACCCCGATCGCCGAACCCGCGTCGAGTGAACGCATCGTTATGGCGTGGGGAAGGCAAGGCGACGTTCTCGCGTATATCGGAAACGTCCCGTATCAATCGGTCGAAGCAAACGGGATTGATGGTGAATTGACGGTGAAGAATGTCTCCGGGCCCGAAACCGCAACCCCTGATCCGATGGGTTCTGACCTTTGGGTCGAGCAGTTTGAGGCCAAAAAAACGTTGTCGCAGGATGTCACCACACCCAAAGGGAATCTCATTCTGATTGCGACGGACGGTGCACTTCCCGCGCCAAAAGCGATTACCATCACCTGGAAAATGGACGTCGACCGCTCTGTGCCCACCACCCTTTTTTATGGCGGACTTGGTGTCGCTTTAGTCGGTGGAATTTTTTACTATCTGGGCTGGTTAGCAGACCGACGCAAACACAGACACCGACAGGGTCGAATGCCTAAAGCCCCGCGACCACCGAAGTGGCGACCCGGGAGGCAACCACTCGAGCCACGGCGACGAGGTGGTCGTCGCGCACTTCCCTTCATCGCCTGGGTCCTTGCTGTGCCCGTGATGCTCTCGGGCTGTTCCGTGTTTCCTGACCTTTCCCCCGAACCCTTGCCCATTGTCAAAGCCTCACCGCGTGGTGTTGCTGTCACCGCCGCGCAATTCGATCGCATCCTCGGCGAAATCGTTTCAACACTGGCGGCGGCGGATGAGCAGCGTGCGGAAAACATCGCGGCAACTCGGCTTGATGGGGCGGCACTTCGGTTTCGCCTAGCTCAATATAAGGTTCGGGCTGAAAACGAAAACCTCGCTGACCTTTTCTCGATTCCGGATGGAAAGGTTCGTCTGCTCCTTCCGCAGAAAACCATCTCGTGGCCTCGTTCCGTCTTTGCTGTCATTGATGATTCGGAAGACTTGGACGCTCCGTCAGTTGCCGTCGTGATGACGCAGAATTCTCCGCGCGAGAACTACAAAGTGAATTACACAATCGCGCTTGAGCCTGGAGCAAAGATTCCGCCCGTTTCGTCGCCCGAATCGGGGGCGGCCGTCCTATACGGTGAAACGGAGTTGCTCAGTGTGACCCCAACTCAAGCCATCGAACACTATGGGGACCTCCTGATTTCCGGGACCAAGAGCGCGTTCGCCAACGATTTCGCCGGTGACTCACTCCAGACGCAGATCGGTGCAGACTCGAAAGCGAAACGGATCAAGGACCTCGGGCAGACGGCAAAATTCACGTGGAAGGACTCGAGCACAGACGATGTGCCTCTTGTGTTTGCCACTGCCGAGTCTGGGGCGCTCATGATGGTCACGCTTGAGGAAAAAGAAATCGTTAAGCCGGCAGTGCCGGGCGCAGCGATCACGACGACAGGCGCGGTCAAAGTTCTATCCACCATCACAAGTTCGATGACGGGTATCGAAGCGGATTATCAGTATCAATTGTTGTTCTATGTGCCGTCACTCGGATCGACGGAAAAGATTCGGTTGCTCGGATATTCCTATGCGTTGACGTCTGCACTTAAACTTCCCTAACAACTCACGGTTATCGAAAGGGGTGGTCCGCGATGGCGTATTTCGACTATGCGGCCACCTCTCCAATGCACGACGCCGTCATCGACGCGTGGACGCGTGCAGTTCATTTGCGCGGAAACGCGTCGGCCACTCACCGCGACGGGCAAAAGTCGAGGTTGATGTGGGAGGAGGGCCGCGACAAGATCGCCGCGTCGATCGGTGCACTGCCGTTTGACGTCACCGTCACGGGAAGCGGTACCGAAGCAATCAATCTCGCTATCAAAGGACTGTTCTGGGGTCGCAACGGAACTCCGGCGTCTCGTGAGATCGGTGCGCCGTTGCCGCGACCGCGCATCCTCACGACCGAGGCAGAACATCACGCTGCACTCGACGCAATCCATTGGCTGGTCGAGGCGGAAGGTGCGATCGTTGACTTTGTTCGTGTGGATGACACCGGAACCATCGACCTCAAAGACCTGGCCTCGAAATTGGCCGACGACGTGGCCCTCGTCACCACACTGTGGACCAACAACGAGGTGGGGACGATTCAACCGGTAGCCGAAATCGTGGCGCTCGCAGAGGCAGTCACCGTCCCCGTGCACCTCGACGCGGTCGCGACCCTTGGTTACACGCCCATCGATTTCGCGCGAAGCGGGCTCGCCGCCCTCAGTGTTTCGGCTCACAAAATCGGGGGTCCCGTGGGAGTGGGAGCACTCGCAATGTCACGGTCGTGGCCAATCGTTCCGCTCATTCACGGCGGCTCGCAACAACGTCTGCGCAGCGGATCCCTCGATGCGGCGGGAGTCTTCGCCGCCGGAGTTGCTGCGGAAGTTGCCACCGCGGATGTCGCCGCGAACGCGGCTCGGCTGTCCGCTCTGCGTGATCGACTGCTGACCGGAATTCGGGCGACAATACCGACTGCGGTTGTGCGTGGACATCACATCAATCGAACCCCAGGAAACGCGCACGTCACCGTGCCGGGACTCGATTCCGTGTCGGCGTTATTCCTGTTGGACGAAGCCGGTCACGCGGCGAGTGCGGGAAGTGCGTGCCAGGCGGGGGTTCAATCACCATCGCACGTGTTGCGCGCCATGGGTGTCGCCGACTCGGAGGGTCCGTTGCGATTCACGCTCGGGCTCGAGAATTCCGAAGCCGAAATCGATGCACTACTTGAGGTACTGCCGAACATCGTCGCTCGCGCCACGCACTAGCGCGCCTCTAATGCACCTGTTTCTGCAGTCAACTCGCCCCACCCCACCTGTTTCTGCAGACAACTCGCCCCACCCCACCTGTTTCTGCAGACAACTTGCCAAAAATCGGCGCTAGCTCGACTTTTGAGGGGTTTGTCTGCAGAACCAAACGTTTCTGGAAACCGTTGTGAGGTATTTCCTCGTTTGTGGAAACCAGCGCTGGTTCGCGTCGCGACCTCTGCCCGAAGCCCTTGATTGGTTTCCGCGAACGACGATCCGAGCTGATTCGGTTTCCAGAAACTTAGTGGGCGAGGGTGCTCGCGGAACCTAGACTTGTCACATGAAGATTTTGGCGGCAATGAGCGGGGGCGTCGACTCTGCGGTCGCAACCGCGCGTGCGGTCGAGGCTGGTCACGACGTGACGGGCGTGCACCTCGCGCTCTCGCGAATGCCCGGGTTGTTTCGCTCGGGGTCACGCGGATGTTGCACGGTCGAGGATTCCCTCGACGCGCGTCGAGCCGCCGGCATGCTCGGAATTCCGTTTTACGTGTGGGACTTCTCGGCCCAATTCACCGAGGCCGTCGTCGACGATTTCATCGCGGAATATGCCGCCGGCCGAACCCCGAACCCGTGCATGCGCTGTAACGAACGCATCAAGTTCGCAGCCCTCCTCGACAAGGCGATCGACCTCGGTTTTGATGCGGTTGTGACCGGACATTATGCGAACGTGACGACCGCCGCGGATGGCACTCCAGAACTTCACCGCGCGAGCGCCTGGGCGAAAGACCAGTCGTACGTGCTCGGTGTTTTGACGACCGACCAGTTGCGCCACTCGATGTTCCCGTTGGGAGACACCCCTAGCAAGACGCTTGTTCGCGAAGAGGCCGAACGCCGAGGACTGTCCGTTGCGAACAAGCCCGACAGCCATGACATTTGTTTCATCCCCGAGGGCGACACCCGCGACTGGCTCGCCGAGCGCATTCCGATGGAATCGGGTGACATTGTCGACACCGACGGAAAGGTGCTCGGGCATCACGACGGTGCGCAGGCGTACACAGTCGGCCAGCGCAAGGGGCTTGGTATCGGCGTCCCCTCTGCCGACGGTCGCCCGCGGTTTGTCCTCGAGGTCAAGTCCGCCACCAACGAGGTGGTCGTCGGAATGAAGGAAGACC
>CAIRWJ010000035.1 GCA_903882245.1 uncultured Microbacteriaceae bacterium
ATTACAACTAGGTCGTGTCGTCGGAATTTGTTTCCGGAGTTGACCCGAGTTGGGGGCCTGTGTTTGCTCGGGCAACCACATCACTCAACGAAATCGCCAAACGGTTGGACAACGAGGAACTCACTGGCGTTCGACACGCACCGGCTCGCGAGGACATTTTTCGAGCGTTTTGTGCGCCGCTAGATTCCATCCGTGTCGTAATCCTCGGCCAAGACCCCTACCCGACGCGAGGTCACGCGGTCGGACTGTCGTTTTCGACCAACAGAGATGTTCGCCCGCTGCCTCGAAGCCTCACAAACATTTACGCCGAACTTCGAGATGACCTGGACATCGGTCCCGCGGAGCACGGCGACCTGTCACGATGGGTCGACCAGGGCGTGATGTTGCTCAACACGTCGCTGACCGTGCGCGAAGGTGAGGCGGGCTCCCATCGAGCCTGGCCGTGGAAAAACGTGACCGGCTCAGTGCTTCGAGCTCTCGCCGAACGCGGCGGCCCACTCGTCGCCGTCTTGTGGGGTCGGGAGGCTCAGTGGGCAGCGGCGCTGTTGAACGGCGTCGACTCAATCGAGTCTGCCCACCCCTCGCCGCTCTCGGCGCATAGAGGTTTTTTCGGCTCGCGTCCTTTTTCGCGGACAAACGCCTCGCTCGTCAATCAGGGCGGCGACCCGATTGACTGGCGCGTTTAGACTCGTGGCATGACTGGAGTGACGTTCCGATTAGCCACCGTTGCCGATGCCGACATTCTCGCTGAGATTTACAATCACTACGTTCGAACGTCAACTGTCACTTTCGACCTTGACCCGTGGTCGACGGAGGATATGGCCCACAAAATCGAGACGGTGGTAGCGCTCGGCATGCCGTTCATCGTCTCGGAAATCGGTGGCGATCTGGTCGGGTATGCCTACTTGTCGACCTTTCGCGAAAAGGCGGCCTACGACACGACAATGGAAAACACCCTGTACCTGCGTGACGACGCGCGAGGCGCCGGAATCGGGCGCTCGTTGTTGGAAGAACTACTCCGACTCGGGGCAATCGCTGGAGTTCGCGAGGTCATCGCCGTGATCGCGAACACCCCCGATGCGGTTCCGTCGATTCGGCTTCACGAGAAGGCGGGCTTCGAGCGCGTGGGCGAAATGGACCGGGTTGGTCGCAAGTTTGACGAGTGGATTGGCGTCGTCATGATGCAGAAGTCGCTCGTCCCCGATTAGTCCTTTCGTTACGCATTGTTTCGCGGCTAGTGGAATGGGTCCGTTGCGCTCTCTACTGTGAAGGGAACTAGCCAAAGGAGCCCACATGTCGTGGAAATTTGAAACCCAGCAGATTCACGCAGGCGCAACGCCGGATCCCGTTACGAATGCGCGAGCCGTCCCCATCTACCGCACCACCGCGTATGTCTTCAACGACTCCGATCACGCGAAGAACTTGTTCGCCCTCGCTGAGTTCGGAAACATTTACACCCGCATCATGAACCCCACCCAAGACATCGCGGAAAAACGCATCACCGCGCTCGAAGGCGGAACCGCGTCGCTCCTGGTTGCGTCAGGTTCGGCAGCGACGACATATGCGGTCCTCAACATTGCCGGAGCGGGCGACCACATCGTGTCGTCATCGAGCATTTACGGCGGAACCTACAACCTGTTCCATTACACGCTCGCAAAGCTTGGCATCGAGGTGACCTTCGTGAACGACCAGGACAACCTCGACGAGTGGAAGGCGGCCGTTCGCCCCAACACCAAATTGTTCTTCGGTGAAACAATCGCAAACCCGCGAATCAACATCCTCGACATCGAAGGCGTCTCCAAGATTGCCCACGATGCTGGTGTCCCTCTCATCGTCGATAACACCATCGCCACCCCCTACCTGATCCGTCCGTTCGAGCACGGGGCCGACATCATCATCCATTCGGCGACCAAATTCCTCGGTGGACACGGAACCGTCGTTGCCGGCGCAATTGTCGATGGCGGAAAGTTTGCGTGGTCTAAGAACGTCGAGAAGTTCCCCGGCTTGACCGAACCCGACCCCTCGTATCACGGCGCGTCGTTCACCACAGTTCTGGGGGACGGAATTGCGTACATCATCAAGGCGCGGGTTCAGTTGCTCCGCGATACGGGTGCAGCGGTTGCGCCAGACAACGCGTGGGCAATTCTGCAGGGTATCGAGACCCTGTCACTTCGCATGGATCGCCACGTCGAGAACGCGAACGCCGTCGCGCGCTGGCTGGACGCTCACCCCGATGTTGCAACAGTGTGGCACGCGGGACTCGAGTCGAGCCCGTGGTTCAAGGCGGGGCAGAAGTACGCCCCCAAAGGCGCAGGTGCAGTCCTTTCGTTTGAACTCAAGGGCGGCGTCAAAGCCGGACGTGCGCTCGTCGAATCGACCGAGTTGTTCAGCCACGTCGCGAACATCGGTGACGTCCGTTCACTCATCATCCACCCCGCGTCGACGACGCACTCGCAGCTCTCCCCAGAAGAGCAGCTGAGCGCGGGTGTCACACCCGGTCTTGTTCGCCTCTCGGTCGGACTCGAGCACATCGATGACATCATCGCTGACCTCGACTCTGGTTTCGCTGCGGCGCGCAAAGCCAAGTAGTTCCTCTCTGCGTTCGGGGTCGGTTCCCTTGGGTCCGACCCCGCACGTCGTTGGGCGTGAGAGACTAGGCGAACTATGGATTGGCAGACGTCGGAAGAGACTGTTCCCTCGGCCTTTGTGACCGAGGGGACCGTTCGCGCCCTCGGTGCGCCGCCCGTGACGGGCGCGTGGCGCGATGGCGATCATCCCGGAAATCGGCAATTCGCCCAGTTGGGTGACCTCCCGCTTGAGTCGGGTTCTACACTTCCGCGGGCGCGACTTGCCTACGAGACGTGGGGTACGCCCAACGCCGACCTGTCCAACGCGATTCTGATCATTCATTCGCTCACCGCCGATTCCCATGTCGCCGGCGCCGCTGGCCCGGGGCACGTGACCGATGGCTGGTGGGGAGGGGTCGTCGGAGATGGTTTCGGGATTGACACGACCAAGTGGTTCGTCGTCTGTCCGAACACTCTCGGTGGGTGCCAGGGTTCGACTGGTCCGTCCACTGTGACTAGCGATGGTCGCGAATGGGGATCCCGTTTCCCGTATCTCACCGTTCGAGATCAAACCCTCGCCTTGAAGAAACTCGCCGAGCAACTCGGCATTGCCCGCTGGGCTGCCGTCGTTGGCGGAAGCGCTGCGGGCATGAGCGCTCTCGAGTACGCCGTCACCTATCCTGACGCGGTCGAACGACTTGCGCTCCTTGCCACGTGTGGGGTGACCAGCGCCGATCAGATTTCGCTGAACTCCGTCCAAATCGAGGCGATTCGGATGGACCCGTCGTATTCGGGAGGGGACTACTACGAGAACGAGGAAGGTCCTTACCGCGGCCTCTCGCTCGCTCGTCGCCTTGCGATGTTGTCCTATCGGTCACCGGCCGAGTTCAACGACCGTTTTGATCGC